>JALYPB010000323.1 GCA_030856585.1 Gemmatimonadota bacterium
GCTTCAGGCCGGGCTTCGGATCGAGCCGGGAGAGCTGATCGGCGGCGGCCTGCACCGCCACCGGCTCGACGGCGAAACGCTTGGCCAGGTCGTTCCAGCGATGCGCGATAAGATCGGGAAAGGCCTCTGAGACGAGCCGGTAGGTGAGAGAGCTGGTGTCGGCCAGTTCGATCAGCTGGATCAGCAGGCACTCCCGGAGATCCCGCGCCCCGATGCCGGACGGGTCGAGGCGCTGGACGACGGTGAGCATCGCCTCGGCCTCGGCCATCGTATAGAAAGGCGGAGAGGACGGAGACGACGGAGAGGACGCAGCGACTGATGGTGTAGCAGACGCCTGAGTCAGATGGCCCGGTCCGTTTCCTCCCCCTTCTCCATCCTCCGGGATTTCCTCTCCGTCGTCTCCGCCCTCTCCGTCATCTCCGGCTCTCCGAACGTGCCCTGCCATCAGCAGGTTCACGGAGTGCAGGATCTCCTCGAGCGACGCGGCGAGGTATCCTTCCTCGTTGATGTTGCCGAGGAACTCCTCCGTCAGCAGCAGCTGGCGCGGCGTCAGGACCAGCATCTGCAGCTGTTCCCGCAGGTGGTCGATCAGATCGCGGGACTCCACCGTGACCGGCTCGGTGTATTCCAGCTGCTCGTACTGCTCCCGGGTGCCGCCGACCTCGAACCCGTTGAGCAGGATCTCCTCCCAGTCTACCTCCTCCGCCTTCTCTTTCTGCTCCTTCTCCTTCTCGGCCGTCTGCTGTTCCGGCGTCTCCTCCTCGGGCTCCAGAAGCTCGAGGAACGGGTTGGCCAGCAGCTCCTGTTTGAGGTGCTGCTGCAGGTCCATCATGGGCATGTACAGCATGTCCATGGCCTGATACAGCCGGGGATTGACCCGGAGTTCCTGACGGAGGCTGGTATGCTGGGAGAGTCCGGTTCTCATGCCACGGCCTCGAGCCGGGCGCGGAGTCGCGCGGTGAGGGTCGGCCCCAGGTACAGCTGGGCAACCCGGTCGTCATAGACCAGATCGCGCACAGTGCCCGCGGCCTGCACTTTTCCTTCGAACATGATGTAGGCCCGATCTACGATGTCGAGGGTCTGCTCCACATTGTGGTCCGTGATCAGCACGCCGATGCCGCGATGCCTGAGTCCGGCGACGATGGTCTGGATGTCGTGTACGGCGATCGGATCGACGCCGGCGAACGGTTCGTCCAGCAACATGAACTTCGGATCGGACACCAGCGCCCGGGTGATCTCGAGTCGCCGCCGCTCACCGCCGCTCAGAGTGTACGCCCGGCTCTTGCGAAGGTGTTTGATCGACAGCTCGTCCAGCATGCGCTCCAGGCGGCTGTGGCGCTCATCGCGGTCGAGACCGCGGGTCTCCAGGATCGCTAGAATGTTCTCCTCGACCGTCATCTTCCGGAAGACCGAGGGTTCCTGCGCCAGGTAGCCGATGCCGTTCCGCGCCCGCATGTACATGGGCGAGTCGGTGAGCTCGACTCCGTCCAGCCGAACGCGGCCCACGTCCGGCCGGATGAGGCCTGTAATAAGGTAGAAGGTCGTGGTCTTTCCCGCGCCGTTGGGACCGAGCAGTCCGACGATCTCTCCCTGCTCCACCCGCACGCTGACATCGTCCACTACCCGGCGACCCTTGAAGCTCTTGGTCAGATCGATCCCTTCCAGCAGGCTGGACTTGATCCGGTGCGGGATGAAAGACTTGGCTCGCTGCACCGCACGCCGGGCGGATCCGAGCAAGGCGTCGTAGACCGTCTGGCGTTCCTCGGGCGCCGGACCCCACCAGGCAACCCTGGGCCTGACCGTCTGCCAATAGCCCGGGCCGGTGTCCAGAATCCAGCCCTCGGTGGCGAGCCGTGGAAGAACGGAATCGTTGAGGTGGTGCCGCACCTCGTCGCCGGAGACCTCCTGGTCCGCGTCGCCGGTCGGCTGATAGCAGGCCAGGTAGGCCTCGCGATAGCTGTGGACCAGATCCGAGAAGGCGATACTGTCGGTCGGGCCGGCGGCACGGACGATGGCGGCCAGCCCGATCGGAACCGACGGGTCTCGATCGCCCAGCGCCGCGACCCACTCCGGGGCGGTCATCTGGTGACCGCTCCTCCGGGTGACCGGACTGGTTGCGGCCTGGTGGAATCGGGCGCGGCCGGCGTCTCACCAGCTTCCAGCTGGATCCCATCGACCTGGCCCCGGACATCCACCCGGTCCACGCCACCCTTTGCCGCCTGACTCATCGTCATCACGATCACGCTGCCCCGCGCATAGTTGATCGAAGGCCGCTGGGGGTATTTCAGGCTGGGACTCACGTGGTACGACTGAGCCCCCTTCCGCGCCACGATACGACTTAGCGCAGCACGGCGGGTGCCGGCCGAGTCGCGCTGGACAAAGTTCGCCACGACCGTGTCACCCCGCATCCAGTCCCGCTGCTTGCTGATCGAATCGATCGTGCCACCGAGCCAGGCCGCACCGAAGCCCCGGACCTCCTTGAGCTGCTGGCCGGGAGTATCGAGCGCCAGCGAATCCGCGCGCATGGCATAGGCCGGCGACGTGGCATAGGGACGGATCGTGTCGCCCCAAGCC
>JALYPB010000331.1 GCA_030856585.1 Gemmatimonadota bacterium
GGCCACCAGCCTGAACCAGGTGGGTGCCTCCGCCGGCGTCTCCCGGGGCACTCCGGGCTACTTCTTTGGATCCAAGCTCGAGCTCTACCAGGCGGTGCTGGACCGCGCGTTCACCGACGTTCGGGAAGCCGTGCGTGAAGGCCGGGCCCGTGCCCTCGCCAGTAATGAAAGCCCTGAGGCGATTCTGGCCGGCGCTGTCTCCGATTACTTCGACTTCCTTGCCGCTCGGCCCAACTTCGTCCGGCTGATCGAGCGGGAAGCGCTGAGCGGGAGCCGGCTGCCTGAAGGAGCGAGCCTTTCCGCCGGCCAGGAGGCGCTGGCCGCCATCAGCGCCGAGCTGGGGCTGGATGACGCGCCATCGGGCGAGGCGGCACAGCTCCTGCTCAGCATCATCTCACTCTGCTGGTTCCCGCTGATCCATGCCCGCACCGTCGCTCCCGCGGTGGGTGTAGGACTGGAAAACGGGACCCTGATGGAGCAGCGGAAGCGGCACGTCGTCGCCCTGGTGTTGCACGGACTCCGCGGCAGTACTGCACTCTCAACAACCTCAACCGAGCTCTCCACCCATGACTGACGTACTCGCGCATCGCCCACAGTCCACCCAGTCGCCTCTCGCTACCGAGCAGGAAGCCAGGGAGGTCGCCGAGGCCGCACGGGAGAAGGAATGGCAGTCGCCCAGCTTCGTGCGCGAGCTGTTTGAGGGGTCGTTCCGGCTCGACCTGGTGCATCCCTTCCCCCAGCCCGATCCCGCCGACCTGGAGCGCGCCCGGCCGTTCATGGCCCGGCTCGAGCGCTTCATGCAGGAGCGGGTGGACAGCGACAAGATCGACCGCGAGGGAAAGATTCCGCCGGAGATCGTGAAGGGCCTGGGTGAGATCGGCGCCTTCGGGATCAAGATCCCGACCGAATACGGCGGACTGGGGCTGAGCCAGTACAGCTACACCCACGCAATCAGTCTGGTCACCAGCCAGGACGGCAACCTCACTGCCCTGCTCTCCGCGGCGCAGTCTATTGGCGTACCCACCCCGCTGAAACTGTTCGGTACCCCGGCGCAGAAGAAGAAGTACCTGCCCCGCCTGGCAAAGGGTGCGGTCTCTGCCTTTGCGCTCACCGAGAACCAGGTCGGCTCCGATCCGGCGGCGCTCAGCACGGTCGCCACTCTCTCGCCCGATGGCAAGCATTACATCCTCAACGGCGAGAAGCTCTGGTGCACCAACGGCACCATCGCGGAGCTGATGGTGGTGATGGCGCGCACCGGGCCGAAGAAGATCACGGCCTTCATCGTCGAGGCCGAATGGCCCGGCGTCGAGGTGGTGCAGCGGCTCCACTTCATGGGTCTGAAGGCGCTGGAGAACGGCATCATCCGGTTCACCAACGTGAAGGTGCCGGTGGAGAACGTGATCTGGGGCGAGGGCAAGGGATTGAAGCTGGCCCTCATCACCCTCAACACCGGCCGCCTCACCCTCCCTGCCTCGGCGGTGGCCGGCGCCAAGCGCTGCCTGGAGATCGTGCGCCTGTGGTCGGCCAAGCGGGTGCAGTGGGGCCAGCCCATCGGCAAGCACGACGCCATCGCCCAGAAGATCGGCCGTATGGCATCGGAGATCTTCGCCATGGAGGCGGTGTCCGACCTCGCCTCGCTCATGGCCGACCGGGGCGATGCGGACATCCGGCTCGAGGCCGCCATGGCCAAGATGTGGAACACCGAGACCGGTTGGCGGATCGTGGACGACACGCTCCAGATCAAGGGCGGCCGCGGATACGAGACGGCCGACAGCCTCCGGAGCCGGGGCGAGCGCCCCGATGCTATCGAGCGGATGATGCGCGACTATCGCATCAACCTGATCTTCGAGGGCTCCAGCGAGATCATGCGGCTGTTCATCGCCCGGGAGGCGGTGGATACGCACCTCAAGCTGGCCGGCGACCTGATCGATCCCAAGGCGCCGATGGCAAAGAAGCTCCAGGCGCTGCTCCGCTCCGGCGCGTACTACGCCTTCTGGTATCCCAAGCTCTGGCTGGGCTGGGGCCGCTTCCCCCGCTACAGCGAGTTCGGCCCCCTTGCCGTCCACATGCGCTTCGTGAACCGCTCCTGCCGCCGGCTGGCGCGGACACTGTTCCACTGCATGGTCCGGTTCGGGCCCAAGCTGGAGAAGCGCCAGGCGGTGCTGGGCCGGCTGGTCGAGATCGGGGCGGAGCTGCTGGCGATCACCGCGGCCTGCTCCCGGGCGGTGGCCATGTACAAGAAAGATCCATCCAACCGCGGGCCGGTGGAGCTGGCGGGGCTGTTCAGCCGCCACGCCCGGCGCCGGGTGGAGGAGAAGTTTGCCGCGGTGTTCGACAACGACGACGTGGCGACGTACGCCGTGGCGCAGCAGGTGATCAGGGACGAGCATACGTGGTTGGAGACGGGGATGGTGAAGTAGGCCGGAAGAAACAGCGTGAGCGGGGAAAGAACAGCGTAAGGGGAAGGAACTTTTCATCCCGAGAGAGCGGTAGCGAACGAGGGACCTACTCAGCCGGCTCCTGGAGCTCGTTGGGTAGGTCCCTTACTTTGCTCGGGATGACGATTTCATCCTGCTAACCTTACCGCCTTACCGCCTTACCGCCGTACCGCCGTACCGCCGTACCACCTTATCTTTCACTCGACCACCGACCAGGACCCAGCATGGCCACCGCAGAAGGCAGGACCATCCCCTTCACCGGACCCGAGGCGATCGACGCCGCGGTGCTCGAGACCTTCGAGTACGCCGGGCCGGAGCAGGACATCGTCACCGAGACCCGGGAGTTCAGCGCGGTTTGTCCCTACAGCGGCCTGCCGGACTTTGCCACGCTCACCATCCGCTACACGCCGTCGGACCGGTGCGTGGAGCTCAAGAGCCTCAAGTATTACGTAACCAGCTATCGCAACGTGGGGATCTTCCAGGAGCACGCCACCGCGAGAATGGCGGAGGACCTGTTCAGGCTGCTGGAGCCGCAGATGCTGGAGGTGAGCACGCTGTACCATGTGCGGGGCGGGTTTGAGACGAAGTGTACGGTGAGGTTGCCGGCGGTAGGGCGGTAGTTACTGCGGCGGTAGGCGGTAAGGTTGTCACCCTGAGCGCAGCGAAGGGGCGGAGATCCGAGCAGGCTCCGCCCTTCTGTTGTACACCCTACCGCCGTACCGCCGCTTCATCTACCGC
>JALYPB010000336.1 GCA_030856585.1 Gemmatimonadota bacterium
GTCACCCGCTGGTGCTACTGGAAGCCGGCTCCCGAGCCGCTCGTGGCCGGAATGGACGACAGCACCAGGGTGGCTACTCTGCGTGAGATGCTCCTCGATACGACCCGCTCCCACCTGATCAGCGACGTACGCGCAGGAAGCTGTCTGAGCGGCGGCCTCGACTCTTCTGCGGTGGTGGGACTCATAGGCAAGATCTGGCGGGAGCAGCCGGCCGACGCGTCCGCGCTGGGCGATCGCTTCGACACCTTTACCTCCTGCTATGAATACGCCGAGCTGGATGAGCGGCAGTATGCGCTCCAGGTGGCTAACTCCGTCGGGGCCACCCCACACCTGGTTTTTCCGTCGGCATCGGATTTCTGGGAATCCTTCGGCCAGATGGCCTGGCATCAGGACATGCCATTTTCCGGCCTGAGCTTCTACGCCCAGTGGCGGGTCATGCGCGCCGCCAAAGAGGCGGGCGTCAAGGTTTTGCTCGATGGACAGGGGGGTGACGAGGTTTTCGGGGGCTACGCCAAGTTCCGCTACGCGTATCTCGCGTCGCTGGCCCGGGCCGGCCGAGTCGGGACTATGGCCCGGGAAGCTTGGGCCAGCGTATTGCAGCGGGATCTCTATCTTCTGGACGTCAGGAGGGGATATCGCTACCTCCCCAACCGGCTGCGCTCAATGCTCGGAGTAGACTCGCTGCTGCAGCGGGTGCTCCGCGCCGACTGGGACACTGCCATCGACCACGAGAGTACGCCCGCCACCCGGTGGTGGAAGCACGCCACCAGCGGGCGCCGTGCCGACGGCTGGACCACCATGCAGGCGGTGCAGGTGGAGGATATCCTGGTTGATACGCTCCCACTCCTTCTCCGAATGGAAGACCGTTCGTCGATGGCATTCTCCATCGAGGCGAGGGTACCCCTCCTCGACCACAAGCTGGTCGAGTTCGGTCTATCCCTGCCGGATCATCTGAAGATTCAAGGGGGGGTCAGCAAATTCGCCGTTCGAGAAGCCACCCGGGGCCTGATGCCCGAGGCGGTGCGAAGCCGAAGAACCAAGCTGGGATTTGCGGCACCCGACGGCCGGTGGCTGGATGGCCAGCTGCGGCCGATGGTGACCGAGCTTATCGAAGGAAGTCTCCGGTGCGAGCGGTTCGTTGATCCCGCGCCGCTCCGCCAGTGGTACCGGTCCCCGGCCTCCGCCGGCGCGAACCCCGAGGCATATGGGAGCCTCTTTCGGGTGCTGGCGCTGGAAATGTGGATGCGTGCATTCGATGTGAACTAGCGCTCGTAGGCCCCGATGTCGTAGCCGGATCCGCGCGGGCGCCTTACCCCATCCGCATCTTCCGTAACCTCGGCCAGCGGCAGACCGGCGTCGATTGCAGGGCTGTCATAGCGCAGCCTGAAATCAGGAAGCTCCCTGAGTCGGGGATCGGTACGCTCCCAGTTCCGGGAAAAGGTCACACCCCGCGGCCTCCCCACCTTGATAACGCCCCCATACACCATGTTGTGCCGCACCGAGGCGCCAGGAAAGCGCAGGTTCTCGAAATAGAGAGCGGCCCTGTTCGGCCCATGGAAGACGTTGTTTTCGATCTTCAGCCCCTCGGTGGGGCTGGCCAGAATGATCTGGCCCTCACGATAGGTATTCTGTCCCACGAACGTGTTGTTGACGATGCTGAGTCCGCGGGTCTTGGCATCCCGTGACGAGTAACGATGGATCGGCCAGCCTCGCCCGAATCCATAGAAGACGTTGTTCTTGATGGTGACTCTATCGGCATTCTCCACATAGATGCCATGATCGTGGTTCTTGTAGTGCTCGGTCTTGGGGGTACAACCCTGCTCTCCGGGCGCGAAACGGCCGATGTGATGCCACACGTTCCCGTCGAAAGTGACCCGGCTGGCGCCGGCTCCGATGGACGCACCGGTTCGACCATTGCTCGTATCGGTGCAGTTTCGCCCCACGTGGTGCACGTGGTTTCGGACGATGGTGATATCGTGCACGCCGCCGCCATAAAAATCGAATCCATGCTCCCGAAGGTCCCGGATCTCGAACCCCTCGACCCTGATGTGGCCCACACCAGCGTCGAAGTACCACGCCACGAGACTCTGGTCCCGGCCATCTAGAATCGCGCCCCAGCGCCGCTCGGAAAGGAAGGTGATGGGGTTGCCGGGCTCACCGCTTCGGCTCAGGGAAACCATGCGGCTGCCGCCGGTATAGGTGCCTGGCCGCACTACGACCGTGTCCCCCGGCCCTGCCACCTCGGCTGCCTTCTGTAGGGTTCGGAAGGGGGAGCCGGAGCTCCCCGGATGGGTATCCGACCCCGCAGGCGCCACGTAATACCGGTCCGGCGCAGGGGTGACCCACGCCGGCCATGGCGCCGGATCGGAGCCGGTCAGCGGCATGAGCGATGCAATGAGAGTCGCCCACTGTCTGATGGCCATTCTGGCTTCAGCCTCCAAAGGGAACGGCGCCACTGGATTCGAGTGATCGCCTCTGGAAACAACATATCACGTGCCATGGGAGCATCAGAGAGTGCAAACGCTTGCAGTTCTCGATGTAGCCCGCCCTCGCCATGCGGTCCCGGTTGTTGTGGGATCCGGCCGACATCTATGACAGAGAGCCCCTACGATGCGTGACCGTCGCTCCGGATCCCGGGCAGAAGACTTCGCCACCGTGGAAGCCAGGCCGAGCTCCCCGGCTCCGGCCATAGCGGACCCGGCCCTACAGGGCGACGGAATCACGCCGGCCCATCTGCTCCGCGCGGTACGCGAGAACCTTGCCCTGTTCCTCATCGTGGCAGGGTTGACCCTGGCGGTCACGGCGCTGTTGGTCGTCCGGAGCCCTTCGGAGTATGGTGCCCGGTCGGTGATCCGGATCGCCGGTGAGCGCCGCACCCTCACCAGCGGGGTCGAGAACGCGCCCCAGACGCCCGACCGCCAAACCGACCCTCTACTGTCGGCCGTCCAGGTCCTCTCCAGCCGTACGCTGGTAGGAGCAGTGGTCGACTCGCTCGGTCTCCGGTTGCAGCCCGCCTCGCCCTACACCGCCGGCGCCCCGCTCATTGGGCGGCGATTCCCGGCCGGCGCTTTTCAGCAGGTGACGATAGCGGCTGGGGCTCCAGTGGATACCCTCCTGTTTCAGTTCACGGAGTATGGCGTGGTGGCCCGGTCGCGGGGGGGTGAGGCCGACGCGGGCTTCGGCGAGCGCCTGCGACTCGGATCAGTCGGCCTCACCGTGCCCGAGCTTCCACCTGTAGGCTACACGATCGCGGTAGTGCAACCGCGGGATATTGCCATCGATAACGCCCTCGAGCGGCTCAAGGTTGTGCCCCGGCCCGGGACCGACGTGATCGACGTCAAGTATGTGGACTCCGATCCGGCCCGGGCGCAGCAGTTCGCCAATCATCTGGCCCGGCTGTTTCAGGCGGCGAACGGTCATTCCGCCCAGGAGCAGTCGGGTCGGCGACGGGAATTCCTGGGTGCGCAGCTTCGAGTGACCGATTCGATGCTGATGGCGGCTGAGGCCCAGCTCAGTGCCTTCAAGGGAACCCAGAAGATGGGAAGCTCCACGGACAATCTCTCCGCCGAGCAAGCCAGCGCAGCGGTGCGAGGAGCGAGGCGCGGGGATCTGGTAGCCGATCGGAGGGTGCTGGCCGCGCTGCTCCAGCGAACCAAGCAGGTGGGGCCGGACGCGCCTGATGCGGCATACCAGGCGCTTGCATTCTCGCCCGAGGTGGCCTCCGATTCTACCCTGAGCCAGCTTCAACGCCGCCTCATCGACTATCGCGCCCGGCTCGACTCGCTCACCACCGGGCCCTGGCGGAGCCGGGCAACCAATCCGGATGTTGTCCAGCTCGCCACGCTGCTCGAGACGACCCAGAGCCAGCTGACTGCTGCGGTCAGGGCGCGCATAGCCGCGCTGGACTCGCGCATTGCCGTGCTATCGGATCAACAGGAGACGGGCGCACGTTCGATAAAGGGCCTACCGGCTCAACAGGCGGTGGAGGCAACTCTCGATCGCCGGGTCGAGGTGTTGCGAACCACCACTGACGCACTGCGTCAGGCGTACCAGAAGGCCCGCATTTCCGAAGCGCTCGGCGCGGCCGACATCGAGATTCTGGATCTCGCGCCGCTCCCCTATCGCGAAGGCGGAGTCCCCCGCAAGGCCGCGCTGCTCCTGGGGCTCCTGTTCGGGATGCTGCTGGGGGCCGCGGCTTCGGTGCTGGCCGACCTGACCAACAGCGCCGTCCGGCGCCCAAAGGAGCTGCACGACCTTACCGGAACCACGGAGATGGGAATCATTCCCCGGATCCGGGGTCTCGAGTCGAACGTCGCCATCATGCCCCGGCTGCTGACGTCAAACGGACATCACGGCAACGGGAGCAACGGCAATGGAAATAGCGGCCATGGGAGTAACGGCCACGGGAGCGGTCTTTCCTCGGAGCTCCTGTGCTCCTTGCCGGGCACACTCTCGAACGAAGCGGAAGCGTTTCGGATGCTGCGGATCAGCCTGGCATTCTCATGGGGCGACGGCCCCCGTACTCTGGTGGTCACCAGCGCCGCTCCTCAGGAAGGAAAGACGCTGATCGCGGCCAACCTGGCCGTTGCCTTTGCTCGGGGCGGAGCCAGGGTGCTCCTGGTGGATTGCGACATTCATCGGCCCCGACTGCACCGGGTATTCCGGGCCTCACGGACACCGGGACTCATGGACCTGTTGCGCTCGGGCTCGGCCGACTCCCTGCTCCCCGCCGCGGTGAATCATCGCCTGGCTGCAATACGCAGGACTGGTGTCGACCGGCTCTCCTTGCTGCCGTGTGGGGCCAATGCCCAGCAGACACCCGAGTTGCTGGAGCCGGCAACGCTGCGTGGACTGCTGAAGGCGCTGCGAGTCGACTTCGATGTGATCCTGCTTGATACCCCCCCGGTCCTGGTTAGCGCCGACGCCGCGACATTGGCGGCATCGGCCGATGGGGTCCTCATGGTGGTAAGGGCCGGGCACACCGATCGGCGCGCGGCGGAGTTGGCCCGGAACCGCGTGGTCTCGGCCGGCGGGCGAGTACTGGGGGCAGTTCTGAATGACCCCGACGGGGTGCTGGCCCACCTGGGCGAGCCCTCCTACGCCTATGACTATCCGGCTGTGGCCGACTAGTTCTGGATCGCCACATCCTCGAACGGGTCCATAGTGCCCACCTGGACCGTCACCACCCTCACCCCGGCGGGCGGGGGGGCAAAACGCATCCAGACCGTACGGCTCGCACCGGGATCGATGTTTTCTCCCCACCAGTAGGTGTAGCCGCTGGCCACCGAGCCGAGATAGGCATCCTTCTCATCTTTTAACACCTCGTACTTCTTGTTGTTCTCATCCAGCACATACGTGTCGCGGTAATAGAAATCCGGACGGATTTCCTTGTCCCCTTTGTTGGTGAAGCGCAACTTCGCATACAGCGTGCTGCCCTTTCGGGTCAGCTCGGTCAGCTCGACTAGGACACCCGGCCACTTGGTTTCGTGCATCGCAAGCACGGCGCCGCCCGAGCTTGATGGAGGACCGGCGGCCTCAGCCGCCGCAGTCGCCGCCGCCGCAGTCGCCGCCGCCACTGCCGGCTCAGCGGCCACCTCACTGACTTCGGTGGTGTCTCCCGGTGATTCCTCTGTTGTAGCGGCCGGTGGCGCTTCCCCTTCCTCCTCGGTTTCGGCGCCGGCACCTGTGGCGGTTGCAGCCACGTCGGCACCACCACTTTCGCCCGCACCAACCTTGAATGGGATCTTGGTGACCGCGACACCGTTCTCCAGCAGCTCGACCTGATAGTTGCCGATGGGCAGCTTGGAGCCGGCGGCCATCTTGAGGACGTGCTCAGCGACGGCAAGCTCGACCTGGCGGGGATCCGCCGGCTGCGGCTCCGGGCTGATCTGGTCACCCTCTCGTCCTGTGAGACGGCATTGGGCCGCCGCGTTCGGGGAGAAGGAGTGATCGGGCTCTCGCACGCCTTTCTCGCCGCCGGCGCCCGCGCGACGCTGGTGACACTCTGGCGCATCACCGACCAGTCCGCGGCCGACTTCATGAAAGATTTCTACCAGGAGCTGCACGCCGGCTTGTCTCCCGCTGAGGCGCTGAGAGGAGTCCGGCAGAAATGGATCACGGGAAGCGGGCCATCGGCGCACCCGTCCCGGTGGGCTCCATTCGTTTTGGTGGGGGAGTCACGCAGTGAGGCGGGGCAGCGGGGCAGTAAACAAGGTGTCACCCTGACGGAGCGCAGCGACGGAGGGGGCCGTAGCTCAGAGAACATGAGATGACCGCTGGTGAAGCCAGGTTACGGTCCCCTCGCCTTCGCTTCGCTACGGCTCAGGGTGACACCTCTGCTAGCCAACTGCGGCTGCCCCGCCTACAACGCCGGCCCGCTTTCCTTCCCCAGCATCGCTCGCCGCACCAG
>JALYPB010000358.1 GCA_030856585.1 Gemmatimonadota bacterium
GCCCTGCCCCTGTGACCATTCATCCCCCGTGTCAGTGCTTCGAGCCTTCGCTTGGGATTCCGCAATGAGCAGGTACCGGGCCATTCCTTCATCCTCAATGCCCGCATGGCTATATCCTTTGTAGGCAAGCGATTCGGATCGGTAGGCTGCCATTCTGTTGCGGGTTCCGGCGCTGCCCACCCGGTACTGGGACTGTCAGGTCATCACTTTTAAGTCAGCTACCCGCTTGCGGCGCCCCGCAAGCACTTAGATTCACAAACGCATATTGCTGTCACGTTCTTCGACAGCCTGGCGGCAGGTTTTTTAATCGGTTGATGGTCGTAAGTGATGGGAATGAAGAGGATACTGTTATTCGAGATCGCGGCTCACAGTGTGCCTTATGGGGTGGCGCAACATACCCTAAAAAGTGGAGCCACCGTGGTCGTAGGATCGGTCATCGGGCGGGCTGGTATCGCGATCATCGCCGTGGGTGTTCTGGCGTTGGGCGGCGCGGCTCCTCTTCAGGCACAGGTCGGCCTCACCTCCGGTGCGGCCCGGATCACGTTGATCGCGCGGGTTGCTCCGGGGGCATCCGTCGCCGCGGTGACTCCGGCCCGCGAGACCGCTCGCCGCGCTGGTTCCATAGATCAGACGGTTGGGGTCCGCCTGTCGGTAAACACGAGCTACCGTCTGATGGTGGTAGGAACCGCGCCGGCAAACTCGCAGGCCGAGCCGGCAAGGCGCCTCTGGGTGCAGGCCGAGAACGGGCCGTTCGTGGAAGTCCGGTCAGGCGCTGGCATCACGGTCGCTCGGGGCCCGCACGCAGTCGCTGAAGAGGCGAAGGTGGTCTTTCGCCGCGAGGCCGAATTGACTGAAGCCTCGCGGGTCCTGCCGGTGCGCTACGAGGTGAGGATCGATCCCACCATTTGACGGTCACCCCAAAGTGGAAGCAAAAATGGCCACCAGGATGGGTGGCCATTTGTTTGTTAACCATATCTCCGAGGGCACATATCGAATGGCCAGGGAGGGAATTGAACCCCCGACACGCGGATTTTCAGTCCGCTGCTCTACCAACTGAGCTACCTGGCCGTAGGCGCGGGAATATAGGGAGGGGCTCAGGGGACGCCAAGTGATTGAAGGATCAAGAGTAGCTACGGCCCCTTCGCTCCGACATATTCAACTCCATGCCGCCCCCCACTTTCCCCAACCTCACCGTGCTGTCCCACCCGCTTATCCAACACAAGCTTTCCATTCTCCGGGACAAGCACACCAGCACCCGCGATTTCAAGCAACTGGTCGGGGAAATCGCTACACTGATGGCCTATGAGGTGACCAAGGATCTTCCCACGCAGCCGGTCGAGATCGAGACCCCTCTCGAGCGCGCCACCGGCCGGCAAGTGGCAGGGAAGAAGCTCACCCTGGTGCCGATCCTTCGAGCGGGTCTCGGCATGGTAGACGGCATCACCCAGCTCATTCCCTCGGCCCGGGTGGGGCACATCGGACTCTACCGGGACCATGAGACGCTCCAGCCGGTCGACTACTACTTCAAGATTCCCCACGATGAGATGGAGCGGGATTTCTTCATTCTCGACCCCATGCTCGCAACCGGTGGCTCGGCAGTGGCCGCAGTAGGTGCCCTGAAGAAGGCGGGAGCCCGCCGGATCCGATTCCTTTGCCTGGTGGCAGCACCTGAGGGGGTTCGCCGGATGCTCGAAAGCCATCCCGAAGTCACCGTGTTCGCGGCCGCGCTCGACCGTCAGCTCAACGATGTCGGCTACATCCTGCCGGGGCTGGGCGACGCGGGTGATAGACTGTTTGGGACCCGGTGAAGAGAAACGCGATTAACGCCTTCGAGGAAACGTGACCTCCACTCGTTTGACATTTTGGGGCGCCGCCGGCCAGGTAACCGGCTCGATGCACCTGCTCGAGGCCGCCGGCGCCAGAATTCTGCTCGATGCAGGGTTGTTTCAGGGCCGCCGCGCCGAAACCCATGCGCTCAACGCACGGCTGCCTTTCGATGCCAGGCGGATCGATGGGGTCCTGCTGAGTCACGCCCACATAGAC
>JALYPB010000375.1 GCA_030856585.1 Gemmatimonadota bacterium
CTCCTCATCTTTGTGCGCGACCCGGAAATCGGCGCGCTGCTCCCGGCGCCCGGATTTCCTCAGACGCTCGCGGATAGCCGGGCATGGCGTTCGTTCCTGGCCAGCTGCACTAAGACGGGGAAGCACACGGGCGCGCTCCGAATCGGCGGCGATACCGACCTGCTTCCATCCGTTGGCCTCGCCGCGGACGAGGACGCCGTCCTCGTGCTCATCGGCACAACCGCCGTCTCCAATGAGCTCGCCGGCCTTTATCTCCTCCTCCCCCTCTTGGCGGCCACCCTGCGCAGTGAATACCTGGCGGCGACCGCTGCCGCACAAGGGCGCATGGCGCGCGATGCCGCCGAACAAGCCACGGCGGTCACTCGTACGCTGGATGCCGCCCGACGCGCACTCCAGGAGGCACTGCAGCACGCGGAGGTGAGCGGGGTAGAGCTCGCGACGGCGAATGACCAGCTTCGGGCTCAGGCCGATGAGTTGGGAACGGCCAATAACAGCCTGCAGGACCAGGCCGCAGAGCTCGAGGTCCAGACCGAAGAGTTGCAGACTGCGACCGAGGACCTGGTGCAGCAGGCCCAGGCGCGGGAGGCCCTCGCACGAGCCTTGTCCGCCCGCGAGGCTCGCTACCGGGCCTTGGTAGAAGCGGCAGCGCAGATCGTCTGGGTAACCACCTCCTCCGGCGAGTTCGTGACGGAGCAGCCGGATTGGGCGGCCTTCACCGGGCAGACATTCGAGGAGTACCAGGGAAGGGGCTGGCTGGACGCGATCCATCCGGATGACCATGCCCAGACCTCCGCTGCCTGGCGCCAAGCGGTTACTACCGGCACCGTCTGCCAGGTGGAGTACCGCATCCGCCGGCACGACGGTATCTACCGCATCTTCAGCGTGCGTGCCGCGCCGGTGTTCGATGAGATCGGTGAGTTGCGCGAGTGGGTGGGCAGTGAGACCGATATCACCGAGCAACGCGGGGCGGAACAGGCGCTCGTCGACCAGGAGCGACAGTTCCGCACCCTGGCCGAGTCAATCCCGCAGCTCGCCTGGATGGCGGAGCCTGACGGCTACATCTTCTGGTACAACCAGCGATGGTACGATTATACCGGCACCACGCCGGAACAGATGGCGGGCTGGGGTTGGCAATCGGTGCACGATCCCGCCGAGCTGCCGCGGGTGCTCGACCGCTGGCGAGCGTCCATTCGTACTGGTGCTCCCTTCGAGCTCGAATTCCCGCTGCAGGGCGTTGACGGGCGCTTCCGCTGGTTCCTTACCCGCAGCGTGCCGATCAAGGACGCCGACGGCCACGTGGTCCGCTGGTTCGGGACCAACACCAACATAGACGAGCAGGCTGCGCTCGCGCGCACCCTCCAGGAGCGGGCCCGGCTGGCTGTCTTTACGGCCGAGGTGGGGACCGCGCTCACCCAGAGTGAGACGCTGCCCGAGATGCTCAGCCGCTGCTGCGACGCGATGGTAGAGCACCTCGATGCTGCGTTCGCGCGCATCTGGACCCTGAACCCGGCGACCAATGTGCTGGAGCTCCAGGCGAGCGCGGGCCTCTACACCCATCTCGACGGCGCTCACAGCCGGGTCCCGGTGGGCCAGTTCGAGATCGGACGAATCGCCGAGGAGCGGCGGCCGCACCTCACCAACGACGTGATCCACGATCCCCGCATCAGCGATCCGGCGTGGGCCGAGCGAGAGGGTATGGTGGCGTTCGCCGGCTTTCCCCTCCTGGTGGGCAACCAGGTGGACGGCGTCATGGCCCTGTTCGCCCGGCACCCGCTCACGGAGACCACCCTGGAAGCAATGGCAGCGGTGGCGCACGGCATTGCCCTGGGCATCGAGCGGCGACGGGCCGAAGCCGAGCGCCAGCAGTTCGTCTCTCTCGTCGAAAACAGTGCGGATTTCATCGGGATGGCGACGCTCGATGGGCGGGTGCTTTACGTCAATGCGGCGGGCCGCGCGCTCGTAGGCCTCCTCGATGCCGCGCCTGTCACGGAGACGACGATCCCCGACTTCGTGACGCCGGCGAGCTGGCCGCGGCTCCGCGACGAGGCGCTGCCAGAGGTGCTGGCACGGGGGTCTTGGCGGGGAGAGGTCGAGTTTCGGCACTTCGCGACCGGCGATTCCCTCGCTATGGACCAGACGATCTTCCTGGTACGGGATCAGCTCAGCGGCGCACCGCTCTGCATCGCCACGGTGGCCCGCGACCTCCGGGAACGGCTCCGGACCGAGCGGCAGCTTCGCGACGCCCAGCGCTTGCAGTCCGTGGCCACGCTGGCCGGCGGCGTGGCGCACGAGGTGAACAACCAGATGACTGCCGTGCTCGGCTTCGGGGGATTCGCCCTCCGGGCGCTTGAGGCGGGGAATGCTCCCGGGGACGACGTCCGCGAGATGGTCAAAGCGGCGGAGCGGGCGGCGAAGGTGACACAACAGCTCCTCACCTTCAGCCGCCAGCAGGTCACCCAGCCGCGTCTCGTAGATTTGGCGCCGCTGGTGGAGGCACTTCGTCCGACACTGGGCCAGCTCCTCGGCGCGGACAAGTCGCTCATCGTCAGCCCCAGCCGCGCCCGACGGTTGGTGCATGTTGATCCGACCCAGATGGAGCAGGTGCTGATCAATCTGACGGCAAACGCCCGGGACGCCATGCCGACCGGCGGCCGGCTCACCATCACGTTAGAGGACGCATGGCTGGACCGGTCCTACGCCGAGGCACACAGCGGTATCCATCTGGATCCAGGGGATTACGTGCTGCTCGCCGTCTCGGACACCGGAATCGGAATGGACCGAGAAACACTGGCGCAGATCTTCGATCCGTTCTTCACTACAAAGCCGGTAGGCCAAGGCACCGGGCTCGGACTTTCCATGGTTTACGGTATCGTGAAGCAGCATGGCGGCTTCGTCTGGGCGTACAGTGAGCCGGCGCTCGGTACCACGGTCAAGGTCTACCTGCCTGCCGCGGCAGCAGCCGGGCCCCTGGACAGTGCCCCCACGAATGTTGCCACGGCCCCATATGCTCCGCCGGCGAGGGCACGACCCTTGATCCTGGTGGTCGAGGACGAGCCGACGGTGCGCCTACTCGTTCGGCGAGCCCTCGAGTCTGCCGGGTACGCAGTGATCGAGGCCGCCAATGGGCGTGAGGCGCTGAACCTCGTGACCGGACTCAGTGAGCTTCCGGCGTTGCTGATCACGGACGTCGTTATGCCTGAACTCACCGGACGCGAGCTGAGTGACGCGCTGAAGAGGGCGGGCGCACAACTACCCGTCCTCTATATATCGGGCTACACTGGGGATGATATCGTGTTGCGGGGGCTCATTCCCGAGGGGGCGGTGTTCCTGCAGAAGCCGTTCGCGCCCGATAGCCTGGTTCGCCATGTCACGGAGCAGCTCGCTCGCAGTCACCCGCGGGGGTGAAACTGCTTGTGAACCGACCGCAGGTACTCCCGGTCGACGTGGGTGTAAATCTGGGTAGTGGACAGATCCGCGTGACCGAGCATTTCCTGTACAGCGCGCAGATCGGCTCCACCTTCGAGCAGATGCGTCGCGAAGGTGTGTCTCAGTGTGTGCGGGGTGACCCGTTTAGTGATCCCGGCGCGCTGAGTAGCTCGGCGAACGACGCCCCAAGCCCCGACCCGGGAAAGCGGTTCACCTCGCGCGTTGAGCAGTACCCGATTCTTGCTTTTGCCCCGGTCAAGAACCGGCCGCATCTGGTGCAGGTACACCGACGCCGCCCCGATGACGCTCCGGCCAATCGGCACCAGCCTCTCCTTTCCGCCCTTTCCGAAAATCCGCACCAGGTTTTCTGCCAGAAGCAGATCGGTCAGGCCAAGGCCGCATAGTTCAGAGACCCGCAGTCCGGCCCCGTAGGCCAGCTCGAGCAGTGCGCGATCGCGCCATGCCAGCGGCTGCTCCAAATTCGGTGCCGCGAGCAGCGCCTCGACCTCCTGAACGCTCAACGTGTCTGGCAGTACCCGACCACGGCGCGGACTTTCCAGGCGGTCACTCGGATCCTGCTTGACCCGATCCTCTCCCATCAGGAAGCCGAAGTACGTCCGGATAGCCGAGAC
>JALYPB010000384.1 GCA_030856585.1 Gemmatimonadota bacterium
CAACTGCACCAATGTTTTCGACGCGGCCAGCGGCTTCGGTGGGTACCGGGAGAGCGGCTTCGGGCGCGAGGGTGGAAGAGAGGGTCTGCGGGAGTATGTGGAATGGGCGGGACAGCGGGGCAGCGGGGCAGTGGGACAGAAGGGATCGAGTGCCAGGAAGGTGGGTAAGGCGGTAAAGCGGAAAGACGGTAAGCGGAACCGCACTGCAGCCTCCGAGGGGCACGAGCCGCCCCGCCGCCCCGCGGCCCCGCTGCCCCCCATCGACCGCACCCCGAAGCTCTACATCGGCGGCAAGCAGGTGCGACCGGATTCGGGCTACAGTCTACCGGTGCTCGATGCCGCCGGCTACCAGATCGGCGAAGTGGGGCAGGGCAACAGAAAGGACATCCGGAACGCGGTCGAGGCGGCGCACAAGGCAGCGGCATGGGCGCGTGCCACGGCCCATAACCGGGCCCAGGTACTCTACTATGTGGCCGAGAACCTGGCCGCGCGGAGCGACGAGTTCAGCCGCCGGCTTGCCGCTTCATCGGGCGATGTGACAGCGGCACAGCGCGAGGTCGAGCTGACGATCGACCGGATCTACACCTACGCCGCCTGGGCCGATAAATACGATGGTCTGGTGCACCATACGCCCTACCGCAACGTGACGCTGGCGATGCCTGAACCGGTGGGCGTGCTCGGCGTCGTCTGTCCGAGCGTCTCGCCGCTGCTCGGCTTCGTGTCCACGGTGCTGCCCGCCGTCGCCATGGGGAACACGGTCGTTGCGGTGCCCTCGGCCCAGGCTCCTCTCCCCGCCACCGATCTCTACCAGGTCTTCGATACGTCGGATCTGCCGGATGGGGTGGTGAATATCGTCACCGGGCTGAGTGATGAGCTGGCACCGGTCCTGGCGGCCCACGACGATGTGGATGGGATCTGGTACTTCGGGAGCGCAGAAGTGTCGGCCGAGGTCGAGCGTCTGTCGACCGGGAACATGAAGCGCACATGGGTGGACCTGGGGAAGGACCGGGACTGGACCGACCCGCGGCGGGGGGCAGGCGAGGAATTCCTCGAGCAGGCTACCCAAGTGAAAAATATCTGGATTCCGTACGGAGAGTGATTTTTTTTCACCACAGAGGCACAGAGGAATGACCTTGCCCTCTGTGCCTCTGTGGTGAAAATCGATGACTATTCCAAGCCCGCCATCTCGAGCAGCAAGCCGTCCCTCAATCCAAAGCCGCTGACTGTAACCTCGGCGGACTCGACAATCCTCAACAGCTCTGCGACCACTGCGAGTCCCGCTACAATGATGTCAGCGCGCTCCGGCCTTAGCCCGCGTGTCTGGCGACGCTGTTCGGTAGACAGGCCCGCCAGCGTCACCAGCACCTGTTCCAGTTCTTTGGCCTGAACCACGATGCCGTGCACCGAGCTATCGGCTGAACCCCGCCGAGCCAGGACAATGCTCGCCAGAGTGGCAAAGGTCCCGCCCGATCCAATCACGGTCGAGCCGGCCCACGCCGAAGCCTGTATTGCTGCCGAGAGCGCGCGGCGGATGTGCTCGCGCAGCTTTTCCAGCGGGAGGCCCAGCTCTGTCAGACGCACGGCGCCGAGCGGCAGCGAGCGGGATAGCGTGACAACGCCGTTCGCCGCTCCGATCAGCTCCAGGCTGCCCCCGCCGATGTCTGTCACCATCTGGCGCTCGCCGCCGGGGAAGTGGTATGCGGCGGACCGATAGGAGAGAGCCGCTTCGGTTTCGGGAGAGATGATGCGGAGCGGAAGGCCCAGCTTCCGGACCCGTTCCACGAACTCGGCGCCGTTTCCGGCCTCGCGGACCGCCGCGGTGGCTACAGCGGCGAGTCGTACCACGCTGTGCCGCCTGCAGACATCGCGCATTGAGGTCAGAGTCCCGATGGCCCGGTGCATGGACTCTTCGCTGAGCCGACCGGTGGCCGAGAGGCCGGTACCCAGCCTTGGCTGGTCCTCGCCCTCCTCGACGATGACCAGCCCCGTCTCGGGATCGTACTCGGCTACCGTGAGGAGTACGGTGTTGGAGCCGACGTCGATGGCCGCGAGTCGCTCGCGGGAACCGTTCACATCCCCGAGCGCACCGGACTCTCCCGGGCCTCGCCCCGGTCCTCGGAGTGGTGCTTGATCGACCGCCCTTCCACCAGGAACACCACGTCCTCGGCGATATTGGTGGCGAGATCGGCCACCCGCTCGAGGTTACGGCTCACCAGGAAGAGTTCCATGCCGGAGCCGATGGTGTGCGGGTCCTCCATCATGTGGGTGAGCAGGATCCGGAACACCGAACGATGCAGCGCATCCACCTTGTCGTCCCTGAGGCAGACCTCGCGCCCGGCCGCGGCATCGCCCCGGATGAACGCCTCGAGTGCATCGGAGAGCATCTCGCGCGCCAGCCGGGCCATATCGACAATCTCCGGCTCCGGCGCGATCGGCCGGGTCTGATTCAGCCGTTCGGCCGACTGGGCGATGTTCACGGCGTGGTCGCCCACCCGCTCCAGGTCATTGGCAATCTTCAGGGCCGAGGTCAGCATCCGGAGATCGCGCGCCATCGGCTGCTGCAGCGCCAGGAGATTGATGCTCTGCTCCTCGATCTCCACCTCCATGGCGTCGATGACCCGGTCTCCCGCGATCACCCGCTGCGCCTTGTCGCTGTCGCGCTCCAGCAGGGCTTCGACCGCCAGGCCGAGCGCGGCCTCCGCTTCTCCCGACATGGTGAGCAGCCGGACCTTCACGTGGCTCAGCTCGTCGTGAAAGTGGCGATGGACGTCGACGCTCATCCGAATCTCCCGGTGATGTAGGCCTCGGTCCGCTCATGCGCGGGCTTGGTGAAGAGCCGCTCGGTCTCGTCGAATTCGATGAGCTCTCCGTGGTCGAAGAAGCCGGTGTAGTCCGACACCCGGGCGGCCTGCTGCATGTTGTGGGTCACGATCACGATGGTGTAATGCTTCTTGAGGTCGAAGATCAGCTCTTCCACCTTCTGGGTGGCAATGGGGTCGAGCGCGGAGCAGGGCTCATCCATGAGCAGCACCTCGGGCTGGTTGCCGAGTGCTCGGGCGATGCAGAGCCGCTGCTGCTGCCCGCCGGACAGGCCGGTGCCGGGCTCCTCCAGCCGGTCCTTGACCTCGTCCCACAGGGCGGCCTGCCGAAGACAGCGCTCGACCAGGTCGGGCAGGTCGCGCTTGGTCACCAGGGCGTTCAGCGCCGGCCCATAGGCGACGTTGTCGAACACCGTCTTGGGGAACGGATTCGGACGCTGGAAGACCATTCCGACCCGCTGTCGCAGGGCGACGAGGTCGGCGCCCGGTCCGAACACCGAGGCACCCTCGACCAGGATGTCTCCCTGGTGCCGGATGCCGGGGATCAGATCGTTCAGCCGGTTGATCGAACGCAGGAACGTGGACTTGCCGCAGCCCGACGGTCCGATGATCGCCGTCA
>JALYPB010000059.1 GCA_030856585.1 Gemmatimonadota bacterium
AGCCGACCGCCTTACCGCCCTCCCGCCCTACCGCCTTACCGCCTTACCACATCTGATGAATCAGTTTTGATTGGGGTGCAGTGGGCCCGGCGCGACTCGAACGCGCGACCTCTTGCTCCGGAGGCAAGCGCTCTATCCAACTGAGCTACGGACCCTGATCGACGGGGGAAATTCGCTGGGCTGGACCCTTTGTGCAACCGGAGGGTTGGTGGGCCCGGCGCCGGGTGCCCGCTTGCGGGCGCGTGAACGCGCGACGTCTTGCTCCGGAGGCAAGCGCTCTATCCAACTGAGCTACGGACCCTTGGGTTTGGGTCGGGAAAACTCGCCTCGCGCGCGGATTTCCGCAACCGCTGCTGCTCGCCCGGAAGCCAGACCGGCTCGCCGTCGATCCCTTCCGGTATAGCGACACTCAACCAGTCAAGCATCGCTGGAAACAGGTCCACGGTTCGGACCGGTCCCCTCGGCAATGGCTGGCTGGACCACACCGGCGTCTGCATGTGCGCCCTGATCAGGCTGCCGTGGCCGGCCCGATGCTCGGGGAGCTCAAACCGGGCTCGAAAGTCATATCCCTCCCGGGCGATCACCAGCAGGTCACCCGACCGCCGGGTCCGGAACTGATCCATTAGATGGAACGGCGCGTCCGGGAACGGACTGTCCCACGTGGCCTCGAGCCACTCACGCGCGGTGGCGCTCCACGGACCTCCCAGCTTGAGCGGGTCTCCCATGAGCGGCTGGTAAGTGATGTTGCCGCCCCGACTCGTGACCCGTGCGGAGCCGTCCTTGCTTTCGAGCCAGATGCCGCCGCTTTCCGATTCAGCAGCGACAAATGCCACCGACGGCTCACACACCAGGGCGCTGATCAGGTCTTCGCGGCTGCCAAATGCGGCCGGTGTGCGCAAACGCTCGATGGGCCACCGCTCCGTCCTCGACTCCTGCGGGTGCGCGTAGACCATGGCGGACCCGTTGCCCGCCACCATCACGGCTGCCTTGGGGCCGCGTTCCCAGACCACGGGGTGTGAAAGGGTAGGAACTCCCTGGGCCCGGAACCAATCGGCCAGGTCCAGGTGAGTGTGCACCTCAGAGGCCCCATGATCGCTCACCAATAAAATCAGGCTCTCTTCGAGCTCCTCTCTCAGCTGCAGCCGGCGCCTCAGTTGGCCCACCGTCTCATCTACCCTCGACAGCGCGCGATAGACCGGGTCCGAATGAGGCCCTGACTGATGGGTGTAGCCATCCACCGCGGGGAACTGGGCAAACACGAAGCGCCATTCCTGATCCACCGCACGAAGCAGGTGCCGGGACACGGCATCGTCCGACGGCTGATGCCACATGGCCACGTGAGCCACCGACCCCCAGATCTGCCGCTCCAGCCGCGATGGGTCTCTTTCTGCGGTCAGCCCCCGGGCGACGGGAGTGAAGATCCCCAGGCTCTCGGGCACCAGCTCGAATATGGTTCGGACATCAGGCCGGATGTCTCCGTCCAGCATGGGAGCCTGGTAGCCGCAATAGCTCCGGATGGCGTTTCGGTCCCGCCACCAACGCCCCCGATAGGCGGCACGGTCGAGCCAGCGGATCGAGGGGATGTCACAGTGGCCCGGGGTGCAGCCGGTCAGGAACGGCAGGTACGCCACGCTGGTTGTGGACGGAAAGCCGGTGATAGCCTGGGTTCGTCCTCCAGCCTTCAGCATTGCGGCGATATTGGGAAGCTGTCCGGCGGCAAGCCGCGACTCCGCAACGTCCGGGCGGAGGCCGTCCACCAGCAACAGGAAGCAACGGGTCACGCTTTCTCCGGCTGGGTTGTCTCGGGGCTCCGGCTGATAGCCTGCCCTGGCTCTGGGCGGTTCATCCGCCGCGCTCCCCTGACGCCCAGGGCGAGGACCACCAGGCTCGCAACGACGATCCATGGCCCCGGGATCGGTATCGTAGCCCCCACCAGGACCAGGCCGGAATAACGCATCCCGCGGCCGAGCGTGACGGAGAGCTGGTACTTCCAGAGCGGGTAGGCGGCGAGCACCGCCAGTATGCGCATCGGATAATGGGGCACGATCGGCAGCACGCAGGTCAGTACGAGGGACCAGAACGGGGCCTTCCGATACCAGCGCAGCGACCACTGAGTGACCCGGTGGTTCCGGAACGCGCGGGAGCCGTCCCGGACCAGCATGCGCGCCAGCAGCTCCATGTTCCAGGCCTCGATCAGCAATGTCGCCGCCACCGCGACCGGCACGATCACATAGATCGGGTAGCGCGCGCCGAGATAGACGACGGCACCATCGTAGGGCAGGGGAGCGAGGGAATTACCCAGGAAGGTGAACGGTACGAAGTAAGAGAGCCCGGCCCGGGCAGGCACAGCCTCCGCCAGAATCAACGCCGCCAGGCTGATCCCCAGCATGATACCGGGGAGGAGCCAGGGTGGGCGTCCGGGAACGCGGAGCGGGGCGGAGTCGGACGGGAGTGGCGTCAAGAAAGGGAAGCTAGATGGCGCCGACCCGGGGCGGAAGCCATCACGCCGGTCGGCAGCTATCGGAAGCCAAAGCCCCCGCCGTGACGGCGGGGGCTTTGTAGTCAATCGGGGCGCCGGGATTTGAACCCGGGACCTCCTGCTCCCGAAGCAGGCGCGCTAACCGGGCTGCGCTACGCCCCGTCTTAACAACAAAAAGCGTAAGTGGTAAGCGCTTACTGCTTACCGCTCACCGGGTCTAGTATGCGCCCTGAGGGACTCGAACCCCCAACCTTTTGATCCGTAGTCAAATGCTCTATCCAATTGAGCTAAGGGCGCCCATGGGCGGTACAAGACTCGAACTTGTGACCTCCACGATGTCAACGTGGCGCTCTAACCAACTGAGCTAACCGCCCGTCTGGGAGGGACGGAGAAGGCGGAGAAAACGGAGAAGACGGTAGGTTGCTCCGCCTGGGGAGGACTCCCTGGCGCGAGCCCCTCTCCGTCCTCTCCGTCCACTCCGCCCTCTCCGTCCTTCATAGCGGGGGTGGGATTTGAACCCACGACCTCCGGGTTATGAGCCCGGCGAGCTACCAGACTGCTCCACCCCGCGACGTATGCTTCAGCCTCTCCGGGTCCGAACCGATACTCTGGCTAACCCAGGGACCGTCCACTACTTGACTGTCCACGACCTACTTGAGGTTTGGGCCTGTGACCACTCCGACGGCCTGTCGCCTCCGAGAGCGGGAAACGGGACTCGAACCCGCGACCCCAACCTTGGCAAGGTTGTGCTCTACCAACTGAGCTATTCCCGCGAAGCGGATGATTTTAGCGTGCCACCCACTCCGGCGCAACGACCCGCGTACACGGGCTTGACCCGGTCGAAGAGGGGCTATGGAGGCGAGGGGGATCGAACCCCTGACCTCGTGAATGCCATTCACGCGCTCTCCCAACTGAGCTACGCCCCCGCTATGTTGTCCCGCCTTCGTTCGGCGCCGCGACAGCACGGTAACGTAGCCGTCGTAGCAGTAAGTGTCAACGAGGGATACATGGCATGAGCGAGCAGATTGAAAAGGGCCATGAGCCCCCCGATCCGGCCGGTAAAAACCCGGCCGATCCTTCTCCCGATACCATCTTCGACGACCTGACGACCGCCGAGATCCTGGCCGAGATGCCGGTCGGCAAGCCGCGGCGCGCGCGCCGAAAGGCCAGCGCCAAGAATCTGAGCGTGACGGATGCCGAGCGGGACATCCTGGACCAGTACCTCTTCGAAGTCAGTAAAACGCCGCTCCTCACCGGCCCGCAGGAGGTGGCGATCGCCCGGCGAGTCGTGGCTGGCGACCCTGAGGCAATGCACGAGCTGGTCACGCGGAATCTTCGCTTCGTCATCTCCGTAGCCAAGAAATACCAGAACCGGGGTCTGGCGCTTACCGACCTGATCGGGGAAGGAAACGTCGGGCTGCTCACCGCCGCCCGGAAGTTCGACCCCGACCAGGGCGTGAAGTTCATCTCCTATGCTGTCTGGTGGATCAGGCAATCGATCCTGGCCGCCCTGGCCCGCTCGGGCCGCACCGTCCGGGTTCCCCTCAACCGGACCGCCGACCTCTCCCGCATCGTCCGCAGCGCCGCGACCCTGCGCCAGGAGCTGGAACGGGAGCCGACTGCGGAAGAGATCGCGGCCGCTACCGGCCTGGCGGTGGATGTGGTCCAGTCGCTCGTCACCCTCAATACCGCCGACGTGCGGCTCGACGCCCCGGTCGATGCCGAGGGCGATGTGTCGCTCCTCGACCGCTTCACGGCCGACGAGGAGAGTGGTCCCGAGACCCAGGTGATAGAGCAGCTCCTGGCCGAAGAGATCGATCGTGCTTTGCGCCTGCTCCCGGCTCGTGACGCCAAGGTTCTCCGGCTCTACTTCGGGCTCAACGATGGGCGGGAGCATACCCTGGAGGAGATCGGAGGCCTGCTCGGAGTCACGCGGGAGCGGGTCCGGCAGCTCCGGGACCGTGCGCTCAAGCGGCTGCGGGACGGGGAGATGGGCAGGGCTCTGGCCAGCTTTGCTGCATGAAGGCCAGGCAGCTCTACTACAAACCCAACACCCACCTTAGCTTCAGCACGTGACGCCCCTCGCGGCATCCGCTCTTCCCACCCGGGAAGGCTTCATAGCCCATGTGGGCCGCCGCAGCCTTGAAGCGGCACGCGCCCTGGCCGATGTCCCCACCTGGGCCCCCCTGCTGGCGGTGCAGATGCGGAGGCTGGGGGTCGATTCAGTCCCCATCTCCCTCTTCATCGCCGTCTTCACAGGAATCGTCCTCTCCCTTCTCTCGTCCTACATCTTCACCGGTGCCGTGCCGCTCTATTTCGTGGGGGCGCTGGTGGGGAAGACGATCATGATGGAGCTGGGACCGGTGCTGACGGGGATGGCGCTGGCCGGCCGGGTAGGCGCCAGCATCGCGGCCGAGTTGGGCACCATGAAGGTCACCGAGCAGGTGGATGCGCTGGAGACTCTGGCCTACGACCGGTATTCCTACCTGGTGGTCCCGCGGGTGCTCGCGGCCACGCTCATGTTTCCGGTAGTCACCGCATTTGCTGTGGCCGTGGGGGTGCTCTCCGGGTGGATTACGGCCATCAACCTGCTGGACCTCTCGACCACCGAATTTCTTAAGGGACTGAGGCAGTTCTATGAGTTCAAGGACGTGTGGTTCGGCTTGGTGAAGAGCGCCAGTTTCGGTTTTGCCGTGGCCCTCATGGGATGCCTGCGCGGGCTGGCCACCGAGGGCGGCGCGCAGGGCGTCGGCCAGTCCACTACCAGCGCCGTGGTGCTCGGCTGCGAGGCGATTCTGGTGCTGGATGCCTTCTGGGCCCTGGTGCTTCTATGAAGCGGGACAGCGGGACAGCGGGGCAGCGGGACAGCAAGAGCATGACGCCATCATGATCGTCCTTGATAGCCTGACCAAGTCCTTTGGGACGCGCCGAGTCCTTGACGGGCTCTCGCTGGAGGTGCCGGATGGCCAGAATACGGTCATCATCGGGGCATCCGGGGCGGGGAAGAGCGTCACCCTGAAGCTCATCGTAGGTCTGCTCGAGCCCGGCAGCGGACGTGTGCTGGTGGACGACGCGGCCGTGGGCGATATGGATCGGGACGAGCTGGCTGAGCTGCGGGGGCGGATCGGATATGTCTTCCAGTTCGCCGCGCTGTTCGATTCCATGACCGTCGCCGAGAACATACGCCTGGGCCTGGTCAGACGCGGGCACGACGAGGCCACCATCCGGCAGCGCGTGGGAGAGAGCCTCGAGGTGGTGGAGCTCAGCGGGAGCGAGGACAAGCTGCCGGCCGAGCTCTCGGGGGGCATGCGGAAGCGGGTCGGTATCGCACGAGCGATCGCTCTCAAGCCGCGCTACATTCTCTACGACGAGCCCACGACCGGGCTGGACCCCGTCACCGCCGCACTGATGGACCAGCTCATCATGCGAACCCGCGACCTCGGTGTGACCGCTCTGGTGGTTACCCATGACATGCGCAGCGCCTTCAGCGTGGGCGATCGCGTGGCGCTGATGCACGAGGGGACCATCCGCCAGGTCGGCACGGTGCAGGAGATGCAGGCGTCCCGCGATCCGGTCGTTCGGCAGTTCATCGAAGGCCGGCCTAACCCGGTGGCGCTGGACCCGGTGGCAGGGAGGTCCGCAGGGTGAAACGGAGCAATGAATTCGCGGTCGGCTTGGCGGTGCTGGCAGCCTTGGCTCTGGTGATCGGGGGCGCGCTCTGGCTGAGCGAGACCGACGTGAACCAGAAGCAGGCTTCCTACAAGGCCCGGTTCCGCACCGTCGGCGGACTGGGCGTGGGCGCGCCGGTCACCCTGCGGGGCGTCAGGGTCGGGCGGGTGGAGGGCATCCGGCTGGTGGAGAACGAATGGGTGGAGGCCGATCTCAGCATCGACCGCAGCGTCGAGCTGCCGCGGAAGCCGGCGGCCATCTCGGCATCGGCCAGCCTGTTCGGTGAGTGGAGCGCCAACATCGTTCCGTTCGAGCCGCTGCCCACGGATCCTCTCATCCGGAGCGCGCTCATCGAGTCCGATCGGGCCGGGGGGATTGCCTGGCCCGGGGCCACCCTGCCGGATATCGGACAGCTCACGGCGCAGGCCAGCCGCATTGCCGGTGACGTGGGCGACATCACCCAGCGCATCGGCCAGGCATTCGACAGCACGGCGCTCAAGAACATGCAACAGAGCGTCAAGGATCTCGCCGCCATCTCGGGACGGCTGGTCACCTTTGCCAACGCGCAGACCAACCGGATGGATCGGGTCGGCCGGAACGTGGCCACAACGTCGGACGCCTTTGCCGGGGTCGCCCGAACGTTCGAGGGCGCCGTGGCCCGTCTCGACACCGCCACCAGCGACAATCAGCTCAAGGACATCCTGAATAACTCGCGCAGCTCGAGCTCGGATCTTCGATACGCCGCGGCCGATCTCCGCTCGGTGATCGCGGCGGCCCGCGCCAACGAAGCGAGCCTGGTGCGAGTCCTTCAGGCCGCCGATACGCTCATGACCCGGATTCAGGCCGGCAACGGCACCCTCGGCATGCTGGCCTCGGACTCCACGCTGTATCGGGAGACCACAAAGACGGTAATTCAGTTCCGCGAGCTGCTGACCGACATTCAGGCCAACCCCAAGAAGTATCTCAAGATCTCCGTTTTCTAAGATGAACAAACGGCGCGCGGAGCTGGAGGTGAGTGCCGGCGGGATTGTGTTCCGGCGGGTGCCGGATCAGGCAGCTCGGTATCTGCTTATTCGGGATTCCTATAAGAACTGGGGATTTCCCAAGGGGCATCTCGAGAACACGGAGTCCCCGGCTGAGGCCGCCATCCGCGAAACCGCCGAGGAGACCGGGCTGGCGCGCCTGATCCTGCACGGCCCGATCCGGGTCATCGACTGGCACTTCCGCTTTCGCGGACGGCACATCCACAAGTACTGCCACTTCTTTCTGTTCGAGAGCCCCGACGGCGAGGCCTGCCCCCAGCTGGACGAAGGCATCACCGCCTGCCAGTGGCGTCCCCTGCCCGAGGCTCTCGACTTACTGAGCTACGACAACGCCCGAGGGGTGCTCAAGCGAGCCGGCGAGATGGTGCGCACTCTGGTGGCTATCGGAGCGGGACGGGCGGGGGGGCAGTCGGACGGACGGGCGGACAGGCGGACAGACGGACAGGTCGAAGGAAACACTGAGGGGCTAAGAGGTGAGGAGATAGAGCAAGACAGCGAACCGACCGACCGTCCGCCCGTCCATCCGTCCCCCTGACCCATGCCCGCCATCGCCGCGCTGCTGGTCAGTCGTGCCGCGCTGATCGCCCTGCGGCGCACTCTTCCCAAAGGCGGCCCCAGCGTCGTCTCCTGCCGGAATCCCACCGCATTGCACCGCCTGCTGCAAACTCGTCTGGTGGACGCCGTGGTGCTATCTCCCCAGCCGGGG
>JALYPB010000409.1 GCA_030856585.1 Gemmatimonadota bacterium
ACCTGGAGGCGGGTTTCCGGAACCGCTCCGATGGCGACATACCGCTGGGCGGCCAGCTGGCTGATAATGGTGAACCGGTCCACCAGCCCGCTGGTAAGCCGGTAGGCCGCCATGCGTACGGCACCCCCATCATTGATACTGTGAATAGTCGAGACCAGCGCCGGTACCGGTGCCACGGCTCGCGCCGCGCGGGCCATGAGGTTGGCGTGCACCATGTGGCTGTGAAGTACATCCGGCCGCCACGCCCGTATCATGCGCACCAGCCGGAAGAACCGGGGAACGATGCCCAGGTTCCTTTGGAGATCGAGACTCTCGGTGGGAATCCCCGCTCGCTGGGCCTCGAGCCCCATGGCCCCGAGCGGTGCAAGCGCCACGATTCTTACCTCATGGCCCCGCGCCTGCATGGCCTGAGCCAGAATGAGAATCTGCTGGTCGGCCCCTCCCATCCCCATGCTGGTCGAGAGAATAAGGATTCTCATACGTCACGTTCACCGGCTCCAATCTGTCGGCGCAACACTCGCTTCAGCGATCGGGGGAAGTAGGCGTAGGCGTACCGCCCGAGGGGGAACACATACATCCAGCTGGGGAGACCGAGCTCACGGACAACCTTGGCCTGGAGCCGTGCGAGATCCCGCTGACGGTCAACGTATTTGTAGGAGCGATGAAAGAAGCTGGTGTCGTGGACGTAGTGCTCGCCCATGGGCTCCGGCAGATTGGCGAAGCGCCATCCCAGCTTGGCTGCCTTGAGCCACAGCCTGAGATCCTCCAGGTCGGACACCTCCGGGTAGCCACCGGCATCGGCCCAGACCTTCCGGCGAAAGGTCACGATCGTGTTGGCCATGGGGATGTACCGGGCCATGGCCGAGAGAATCTCCTGGTGACCGGTAGGCGGCATGCGCATGTACCGCTCCTTCCGCCTCTCGTCCACCAGGACGTAGTAACCGCCCACCACGCCCACCTCGGGGTGTGCGTCCAGAAAATCCACCTGGAGTTTCAGCCGGTCGGGATAGCTGCTGTCGTCGAAGTCCTGCCGGGCGATATACTCGCCGACAGCCTTCCCCACCCCGTAGTTGGCGGCGGCAGTGATGCCCAGCCGACCAGGCGAGTGGACCCGCACCCGGGGATCGCGGCTGGCCAGCTCGCGAAGCACTTCGGGCGTACCGTCGGTGGATCCGTCGTCCACAATTATCCACTCGAAATCCTTGAAGGTCTGCCCCAGGATTCCGGGGATTGCCCGGTCAACGTACGCCGCACCGTTGTACACCGTCGTGACCACGCTGACCTTGGGTGTCACGTGCGGGGACCCCGCTCAGCGTTACGGACGGGAGCTCCCAGCGGCATGCGTGGTCGTCGCTGCCCGCCGCGACCGTTCGAGGCGGGCCGGCGGGCCACCTGCTGCCACGCTGCTCCGGCCATCGCTGCGAGGTGACCCTGGGTGAACGATGCCACAATCCCGAGGACGAACCAGACGGGTTTGCGGTCCTCCCAACCCAATGGCAATAACGCCACGCCCAGGGTGGCCAGCAGCACGAGGGTAAATCGCCGCTCCAGGGTCGGAAGTCCGAACAGCTTGAGGAACAGGGCCAGGAACATGGACAGGTACAGGGCCAAACCGATGAGACCATTCTCGACCAGCACCGCCAGATAGGCGTTGTGCGGTTCGCTGTGCACCGTCCAGTTGAAGCCGCTGGTGCCATATCCCACTATCGGCCGCTCGGTAAAGGCTCGAAAACCCGCCTTCCAGATGGTCATCCGGTTATTCATGTTGCCTGCGGTCACCTCAGAGCCCGTCGTCGCGAAACGGTCCCAGGATGCGGTGGGGATGAATGCCACCGCGACCACGACGGACAGGAGCAGCAGGACAATGGCGCCGCCGACCTTGGCGCGGGAGAGCTGAGTTACGCTGAGGGGCACTATCAGAAGCGCTACTATGCTCGCCAGCAAGGCGCCCCGTGATCCGGTCATGCCGATCGCGACCAGACCCAGGGGGAGGTACCCGCGGCATATCCACCGCATGATCGGCTGCCTGTAGGTCATACCCAGGTACCAGGCCATGGGCAGCGCCAGGGCGAGCGTCATGCCCAGGTCGTTCGGATCGAAGCCCTGGGCGGAAAAACGGCGAACGTACTTCTCGGAGCCGAGCAGCGAGCGATAGACCATGATGGTGTTGGTGGCGGCCACGATGGCGCCGCAGACGTATGCGAACAGGAGTCCCAGCTGGCGCTTGGGTGTCCCGGCAAGCTCCCAGATCATCCAGAGCACCAGAAAGAGCTGGAAATACGTCCCGAATTTGTTGAGCCCCCGGGCCTCGTCGGCCACGTAGAACGCGCCCAATCCGGCCCACATGACGAAGAGCAGCGCCACGGCATGGAACGGCTGGATCCGTCGAACGCGGGCGGAAGACAGGGCCGCGAGTACGGCCACGCCCATTGCCACGATTCCGAACAGCTTGCTGATGGTGCCGAGGCCGGGAATGACGATGATGTTCTCCCAGGGAACGGCGAAGCAGAAAAGCCAGAGTGCGATATACGCGACTGTTGTCATTCAGGCGCTCTCGATCCTGCGAAGGTGGTACTCTGGGGTGCGCGGGACAGAACACGGTCCACGAAGGCGTCGATCTTCATGGCATTTTCTGACGGCGGCAGGCTGCCGTCAATCCGGAGGTGCGGTGCGCCGGTGGCGCGCACTCCAGCGGCCACGACCTGGTCGAGCTGTTCGCCGTGCTCCGTGAGCAGCCGGAGCGTTTCCGGGTAACCTCGGTTGAACGGCGCTTCCATGGGTCCGCGGGCTTCGATGCGGCCGGCAGCCGACTTCACGTCGAGGTCGACGGAAATAAAGGCAAAACCGGCCTGGCATCCGGCGAAGACGTCCCCGAGCGCCTTCTCCAGCAGAGCCGGTCTCTCCAGAGAGCCCTCCAGCAGCACACACCAGGCACTCTGGAGGATGCCCTGGTCGAGAACCACGGTGTCGAAGCCCCGGGCACGGGCCACCGAGAGCCGGTAGGGCCAGACGGCCAGCCGGGAGGCAAAGCGCATGCGGGCTCTGGTGGCGGGCCGCACCGCGCCGGCAAGGCGCACTGTGGCCGGCAGGTAACTCCC
>JALYPB010000454.1 GCA_030856585.1 Gemmatimonadota bacterium
GCGCGCAGCCATCCACGCTGGAGTCAGGCGTGCAGGTGGCCAGGTCGATGCTGGTGAGATCGCCCACCGGAACCGGTCCATAGAACTCCACGCCCGTTCCAGTCCGCACCGGATCCAGGAACAGAAATCCGTCAACATCACGCTCGACAGAAAAGTCGATGGTCGGGGAGGAGCCGGCCCGGACGAGGCCCAACTCATTGTCCTGCACTCGTGAATCAGCATTCAGGTCGTCCCAGAATCGGAAGCCGCTTTCGGCGTCCTGAGTCTGGCGGGCGAAGAGCAACACGTTGCGGGTGTCGGGCCGCGGAGTGTCCCAGACCGTCGCCGAGCGAGCGCTCTCTGCCCCGTCGTGCGACGCCGCGCTGACCGCGAAGCACCGGGCTGTCCCGTTGACCAGGGCTCCGACCACGAACTCGGGCGCAACCGTAGTGCCTTCCAGTCCCCAGGAAGTGCCGCAGCTGTCGGTATCGATATCGTAGGAGGTGCTGTAGATCCGGTAGCTCTCGAAGTTGGCAGGGTCCGAGGTGTACGAATTGTCGGTCCAGGAGAGTGCGACGGCACCGTCGAGGGTCGTGCTCACCAGCGAAGCCGGCACGTCCGGCGGGATGCTGGGATCGGTTCGATCGGAGGAGCATGCGGCGATCAGAATGAATACGAGCGGTGTCGACCAGCCCCGCATAGCTGTGCTCCGGTGAGAGATTTCCAACAGGTTCGGCAGATCGCGTGCCAGAGGGAGCGGCCTCAGGGGACCGACCCAAGCCCGCGTCCTGTCCCCCACTGGGGACACCATTACCTCTCGAATGTCGTCTGGTTGTAGTCGAACTTCAGGTCCGGCAGGTCGGTCAGGTAGATAGAAAAGTAAAAAGCGAAGTTCCCATTGGCATTCCGCAAGAAATTGAAGCCGGCCCGCCACTCATGAAGTTGCCGCTCCAGCCGGACCGACTGCGACTCGAACTTGCTGTCAGTGATGTTATAGAGCGATCCCCAGGACAGCGACCAGAAAGGGGTGGGAGAGAAGCTGGTGTTGAAACGCAGGCTCTGGTCATTCCTCTGAACCGTATTGGGGTCGGGGCGGCTCCGGGACAGGGTGTAGTCGAAGTTGGCCGAAAACCCGCGACCGCCCGAGAACGGCACCGTGCCTGAGTTGTAGAACGAGCTCTTTCGGATCCGCTCAGCCTCGGCCTGGTCACTCGTCACCTCATTGGCCCCCGGCTGGGCGGCCGCCTTTCCCCCCAGCCCGAAGATCGAGCCAATACTCCGGAATGTGTTTTCCGAAATTGCGAAACTCGCGCTCACGCTGCTCAGGAAAGGGTCGAACCTCGAGGTTTCGAACCCGACGTTGCCGTCCCACAGATCGTGGGTCAGCGTGAGAGTAAACTGAGAAAGCAGATCGCTGAGGAAGGAATTGGTGATAGTCTCCGTCGTCCAGCCGGTGCGGCCGGGCTTCTTGGCTTGCTCGAAGTCGTAGCTGATCGCGCTGGTGTTGATGCTCAGCACCCGGAACTTCCGGGGCTCGATCCCCCCGGCCTCGACTTCCCCAGCTTTGGCCTTGGTCGCGGTTTTGGCTTTGGCCTCGAAGGTCTGGGAAAGACCCAGGCTGACCGTCTGGGTGGCGTCGCTACGTAGCTGGAAGGCCTGCCCCGGGGACACCAGCGCGCGGGCATATTCTTCCGGGACACTGGCGGCAGGCGAGAAGTTCCAGCTCACCGTCGGGGAGAGGCTATGCCGGATGCGGCTGGCAAACCCGAACCCCGGGAAGAAGGCAAAGAGAGTCGGCGAAGCGGTAGCCGAAAAGCGGAATCGCTTGCCCTGCCGCACAAAATCGCCGCCGGTATTCCGGTTTCTGAGCGCGAATGGCCCGCTGGTCGTGTTCGCGATCCCCACCACCGGCTGAACTTTCCACGAACCTCGAAACAGGACCGGCAGGTTTATCCCGGTATCCCAATCGATGCCGGTGGAGAAATCGCCGGGGAAGGTGCGAGTCACGATGATCGAGTCGGAAGGGTCGGGTGTACTGGGGTCATCCACCCGAAACTGGACCGAGTCACGCTCGGTGCTGGTCTCGTCAGTAACCCCGATCGAGTTCTGCCAGTTGAAGGCCCCGATTCGAAGCGGCGTGTCCAGGTTGAACGCGGTCTGCCGGCTGCTGCCGGTCTGGTCAACCGTGTCGAGCACCCCGCCGGGGAGGAGCCGCACGATTGGATTGAGCGGGGTCTTGGAGCTGGTATTGTTGGTGAAGCTGAGCCCCGGTGACCAGGTAATGTTCGAGCCCAGATCGATCGATGCCGGGGAGATCGTCAGGGCAGGAAGCAGCTGCTGGACGCTGCCGTCCGAGAGGCTCTGCCGGCGGTTCCCGCCGAGGGTGACGGTTCCCCAGCCGTAACGCTTGGAAAAGTTCACCGAGCTGGTGATCTGCTGGGTATTAAGCAGCGGGTCGATGGCATTGCGCTCGAGGATGGTCGTATTGCTGGCGTAGTTCAGGTCCAGGTTCAGACTGGTGGACAGGTTGAACGTCTGCTGGTGATCCCATCTCAGCGTGGTAGACGATCCCCCGCCGCTCTGCTGCTGCTTGCTGTACGCCAGCGAGCCGTTTACGAACCGGTTGAGCCAGTTGTACTGGCCGCCGATTCCATACTGCAAGTAACGGTTGGAGTACCAGTCGAGCCGGCCGGTCAGGTCGATGTAGTCGTTAGGGGCCCAGTAGTAGCCGATATTGGTGACCTGACGGTTGTAGGAGCGGTTGGGTCGCACCAGGTCGTTGAAGCCGAACTGGGGAACCAGGATCCCCGAATGTCGCCCCGGCCGCATGTCCTGAAAAATGAACGGCAGCCAGAGGATGGGAACGTCGCGGACATAAAGCACGACCGGCCGCGCGACCAGCACGCTCTTCGAGACCCATTTCACCTGCCGGGCGGAAAAATGGTAGTGCGGCACCGGCAGGTCGCAGCTGGTGATCTCGCTCGACGCCGCGTAGATCCGGTTGGCGCTCGAGTCCTGCGAGACGTCACCCCGGAGGAACCAGACGGTCGAGCCCTCGGTGAAGT
>JALYPB010000013.1 GCA_030856585.1 Gemmatimonadota bacterium
CCTCAGGATTCGAGCCTTCTCGCCACTGTGATCAGGGAAACCAGTGAAGAGGTCGGCGTAGAGCTGGTCCAGGAGCAATTGCTGGGTGTCCTGGAAGACGTGGTGCCCCGGAATCCGGTCCTTCCACCGGTTGCGGTTCGACCCTTTGCCTTTCTCCTCCCTGCGCGCCCTCCCCTCCGGCTCAATCACGAAGTCGCAGCCACACAATGGGTTACCTTGGAAGACCTCCTCCAGCCCGGGGGATACCACCTCACCACGCTCGAGATCCGCGGCCAGAGCCATGACGTCCAGGCCTACCGCCTCGCCGGTGCCATCGTCTGGGGGCATGACCGAGCGGATCCTCACGGGTCTGCTCGAGCACCTGCGCGACTAGTCTGGCGGACCTTGTTTTGCGCTTCGTAAACTTGACATTAGGAGGATCTCAAGTCACTATTAGCTGAACCTAAACCGCCGGAACCCCATTGCGTGCCGTCGTAGTACCAGAAACCCTGACCCGTTCGGTAGAAGACTACCTGAAGGCCATTTACCAGCTGTCGCCCGAAGGGCGTCCCGCATCCACCAGCGAGATTGCCGGTCTACTGGCGCTTTCGCCGCCATCCGTAACCGGCATGATCAAGCGGCTATCGGAGCATGGCCTGCTGGAGCACGTCCCCTATCGCGGCGTGCAGCTCACTAAGGCGGGGCGGCGGGCCGCGCTCAGGATGGTCCGGCGGCACCGGCTGATCGAGGCCTACCTGGTCGAGTTCCTGGGCTACTCCTGGGATACAGTCCACGAGGAAGCGGAGCGGTTGGAGCACGCTGTGTCTGAAACCATGATCGAGCGCATGGCCAGCGCGCTGGGCAACCCAGCTGTTGACCCCCATGGCGATCCTATTCCGTCGGCCGATGGATCTATACACGAGCTGGCCTCCACCGCGCTTTCCGATGTACCTGTCGGCGAAACCGTGGAGATACAGCGGGTGCATGAGAGCCAGCCCGAGCGGCTCCGCTACATCGCATCGCTCGGGCTCCGGCCCGGCGTGCAGGTGACCGTGGTGGACCGCCAGCCGTTCGATGATCTGGTGACCATCTCGGTGGGGGGCGAGCGACAGGTCGTAGGGCGGGAGCTCGGCCATGCGCTCCTCTGCGCCCGGGCGGGCGGACAATGAGTGCCGCATCCACCCCGCCAGTTGATGAACTGACCGGCTGGCGCTATCCCCGGACCATGCCGAGTCTGCCGGAGTCGCATCATTCGGTTCAGGTACCGAGTGGTGTCTCTTTCTGGCGCAAGGCGCTGGCATTTGCCGGTCCCGGCTACATGGTGGCCGTCGGGTACATGGATCCGGGTAACTGGGCTACTGATCTGGCCGGGGGCTCGCGCTTCGGGTACACGCTTCTCAGCGTGATCCTGCTATCCAACCTGATGGCGATACTGCTCCAGGCGCTCGCCCTCAAGCTGGGCATCGCGACCGGCCGGGATCTGGCACAGGCCTGTCGCGACCATTACTCGCGCCCGGTCAGCTTCGTGTTGTGGGTACTGTGCGAGATTGCCATTGCCGCCTGCGACCTGGCCGAGGTGATAGGCTCTGCCATCGCGTTGAATCTGCTGTTCGGCATCCCCCTGATCTGGGGCGTGTGCCTTACGGCCTTCGACGTGCTGTTGATCCTGCTACTTCAGAACAAAGGTTTCCGCTGGCTCGAGGCCTTCGTCATCGCCCTGGTGATCACAGTCGGGGTTTGCTTCGCCATCGAGCTGTTCATGGCCAAGCCCGCAATCTCTGCCATAATTGGTGGCCTGGTGCCCACCACGGAGATCGTGAGCAATCCCCTCATGCTCTACATAGCCATCGGCATCCTGGGCGCCACGGTCATGCCGCACAACCTGTATCTGCATTCCTCCATCGTGCAGACGCGCAAGGTGCTGCCCGACGATAAGTCGAAGCGCGAGGCCATACGCTTTGCCACTCTGGATTCGACCGTGGCGCTGCTGTTCGCCTTCTTCATCAACGCCGCCATCCTGATTCTTGCCGCCGCCACATTCCACAACAGCGGCCATCAGGAAGTGGCCGACATCGGCGATGCCTACCGGCTGCTGACGCCGCTACTCGGCACCACCATGGCGAGCACGCTGTTCGCCGTCGCCCTGCTGGCATCGGGGCAGAACTCCACGATCACCGGCACTCTAGCCGGGCAGATCGTCATGGAGGGCTTCCTCAACATCAGGCTTCCGGCCTGGCTCCGGCGGCTCATCACCCGGCTGATCGCCATCGTGCCGGCGGTTATAGTCACCGCCATGCACGGCGAGCGCGGCGCCGGGGGACTGCTGATTCTGAGCCAGGTGATCCTGAGCCTGCAGCTTTCGTTCGCGGTGATCCCGCTGGTCTACTTCACTAGCCAGCGACGCAAGATGGGCTCGTTCGTCAACAGCCGGCCGCTGGCGGCAATGGCCTGGACGGTTGCGGCAACGATTGTCGCACTGAACGGATGGCTATTGGTTGGGACGTTCAGAATGTGGCTCGCTTAGCATCGGAGGGACGATGGCTGCGAACAAGAAGGACCCAGAAGACATACTCGACCGGTCGCTGACAAGGCGGGACCTGCTGAGGGCCGGCGCGCTGGGGACGGTAGGCCTCGCCGCCGGGGGCAGCGTCCTGGCGATTCCCGGACTGGGCCAGTCGAGTGCCGCCCCGGCTCAGGATCAGGCGACCCATCACGACATGATGACCGTGGGCAAGCTCGCTCCCGGCTCATTCGATCCCGGCGCCTTCCTCACCCACTTCGATACCGGCAACGTGTCTCGGCTCCCCTCGGGCCAGGTCTTGCGGGAGTTCGAGCTGGTGGCCGAAGACCGGGAGATCGAGGTGGCACCAGGCGTCTTTTACCCGGCCTGGACCTACAACGGCCAGGTGCCCGGTCCCACCATCCGCTGCACCGAAGGCGACCGGCTTCGGGTGCGGTTCGTCAACCGGGGGAGCCATGCTCACAGCATCCATTTCCACGGGATACACCCCTCGGGCATGGACGGCGCCTTCGAGCCGGTACGCCGGGGCGAGAGCTTCGTCTACGAGTTCGACGCCGAGCCGTTCGGGTTGCACCTGTACCACTGCCACACCGTTCCCATCAAGCGGCACATAGACAAGGGTCTCTACGGAGCGTTCATCATCGATCCCAAGGCTGGCCGTCCTCCAGCGCGGGAGATGGTTATGGTGATGAACGGTTTTGATACCAACTTCGACAATGAGAACGAGATCTACGCGGTCAACACGGTGGCGTTCCACTATCAGAAGTATCCGATCCAGGTGCGGCAGGGGGAGCTGGTCCGGGTCTACGTGGTAAACGTGACGGAATTCGATCTGCTCAACTCGTTCCATATCCACGGCAACCTCTTCCGCCTCTACCGTACCGGAACCGATCTTACCCGTTACGAGTGGACCGATGTGGTGGCCTTGTGCCAGGGCGAGCGCGCCGTGCTCGAGTTCACCTACAATCATCCCGGCCCATTCATGTTCCACGCCCACCAGAGCGAATTCGCCGAGTTGGGCTGGAGCGGTGTCTTCCTGGTGCAGGCTCCGCATGTCTAATGTGGAACTGCCGGCTCCTCCGGAGAACACCTCGGTCAAGACCAGTCGGGCCAAGTCTCCCGTGCGCTCGCACGGCGGCCTGCCGCTTTGGTTCAAGGGTCTTGCCCCGCTGGTTCTGCTCGCTGGGCTCGTAGCCCTGTTCCTGAAGGTCGGCCCTGTCGGCGTGTTCCGGCAGAGCTTCCCACCGGTCGAGGTGCTGACGATCGAGAGAATCAGGCTACCGGCGCACGGTGTGATGGAGGTTCAAATCGTCAACGGCGGCCCGGAGCCGGTTACCGTGGCCCAGGTGATGGTCGATGACGCCAACTGGGTGCATCGGGTGGATGGCAGCCGCACCATCGAGCGCCTGGAGCACCGCACCATCACGATCCCCTATCCCTGGGTCGAGGGAGAGCCCCACGGCGTCGCTCTGGTCACCAGCACCGGACTGACATTCACCGGAGAGGTGGCCGTCGCCACGTTGTCGCCGGCGGTCGATGCCCGTTACCTCACCACCTTCGCGCTTCTCGGGGTGTATGCCGGAGTGATCCCGGTGTTCATCGGGCTCCTGTGGCTGCCCTTCGTTCGGGCGGTGGGCCGCCGCTGGATCGATTTTTTCCTGAGCCTCACCATGGGACTGCTGGTGTTCCTCGGGGTGGACGCCCTGGTGGAGGCGGCGGAGACCTCCGCGCTGGTGGCTGGTGCGTTCCAGGGCCCCTCCCTGGTGCTTCTCGGCCTAGTTGGCACCCCACTCCTCCTGGCGGCCATCGGCCACTGGCGGAGTGGCCAACGCGGCGAGAGGTCGCCACTCCAGGTGGCCGCCCTCATCGCCTTAGGCATCGGGCTCCATAATCTGGGTGAAGGCCTGGCCATCGGCACCTCGTACGCCACCGGTGAGATAGCGCTGGGAACTTTCCTCGTGATCGGATTCCTGCTGCACAACACCACCGAAGGCCTTGGCATCGTCACCCCTCTCGCGGACCAGCGGCCCCGGCTCCGCTCGCTCGTCCTGCTCGGCGCGCTTGCGGGGGTTCCGACGGTGATCGGTGCCTGGATCGGCGGATTCACCTACTCGCCGCTCTGGACCACACTCTTCTTTGCCATTGGGGCCGGAGCCATCGCCACTGTGGTCTACGAGCTGTGGCGCCTCTTCGCCCGGAGCACGACCGGGGGTCTCACCGCGCCGCTCAACGTCACCGGCTTTCTCTTCGGGATGGTGATCATGTATGCCACTGGACTGTTGGTGACGGCGTGAGAGGGGGAAAAGCGTGAGCGGTGAGCGGTCAGCGGTGAGCGGGAACGGCGAGAGGCCTTCTGGCGATCTGTGGGTTGCTTCGACGGTTCGCACGCTCCTGTGTCTCCTGGTTCTCCCGCTTACCGCTTACCGCTCACCGCTCACCGCAGTACAAATCCAGGACAACAGCTTCCTGCTCGAGGAGGCATATAATCAGGAGAGTGGGGTGGTGCAGCACATCGGCACCTTCCAGCGATCCGATGGTGGGGACTGGGAGTTTGGCTTCACCCAGGAATGGCCGCTCGGCGGGATCCGCCATCAGCTCAGCTACACGATTCCAGTTGCGAACTACGAGGGCTTCGGCACCGGCCTCGGCGACGTCGCCCTGAACTACCGGTATCAGCTCGCGGGGAATCCCGAGGCCAGAACGGTGGCCGCTCCTCGCTTCACTGTCTTGCTTCCAACTGGCGACGAGGACGAGGGCCGCGGATCCGGAGCAGTCGGGTTCCAGGGAAACCTTCCGCTGACCCTCGTGCTCGGCGACCAGTTCGTTACCCATTGGAATGCGGGCGCGACTATCACGCCCTCGGCGCGAAATCCTATCGGCAACCAGGCGACCACCACCGGCTTCCGCCTCGGCGCCAGCGCCATCTGGCTGCTACGCCCGTCACTGAATCTGCTGGTGGAGTCGATCTGGCTCAGCGAGGAATCTGTGGTCGGCGAAGGAAGCACCGTACGGGAGGAGACCGCGGTTCTCAGCCCGGGCCTTCGCGCGGCTTTCGATGTGGCGGGCGGTCTGCAGATCGTACCCGGAATTGCCTACACGATCAGTCTGACACCGGATGAAGCGGATGATGCGGTATTTCTTTACCTCAGCTTCGAGCATCCCTTCAAGCGCTAGTATCCCACGATTCTCCGCAGCTCGGCCAGCCGCTCGTCACGCGCACCCCGCAGCACGTCTCCCTCCCCATCGTACGCCCGTTCGATCAGGCGGATAAGCTGCTGATGCTCGGCCGAGGGTAGCTGAAAACCGGTATCGCCTTCCCAGCGAGTTTCCAGCGCCCTGAGTAATGCGCTGAGCTGCGCGGTCTGTCGTTCCCCGGCCTCGAGGTAGGCGGTCTGAAACGGACCTGCCGCCGCCATCCGCGCGGCCATACCCGACGAAATGAGGGCGTCGACGTCGCGCACCTCGAGAACCCCGTCCAGGACCAGCCGGATGCACTCCCGCCAAAGCGCAGTGGTCAGGCGTCCGCTGGCGTTTCCCGGGATCTCTTTTCTGAGGACAACCGGGATCCGGCCCAGTTGCCGAAGCCAGCCACGGACCAGGTCGAGACTGGCTCGGTCTGTCAGGGGGCCGGGCACCACCTCGACCGCTGGGATGTGTTCGATCGGATCGAACCCGTGAGCCACGAGCAGCCTTCCCGGCCGCCGAAGCCGGGCGCACAGCTCGGTAGGCGACAGCCCGGGACCGCTGCAGGTCACCACCGCAGCCATGCGGGCCACCCCTTCCACCTGCTCGAGGAGGCGCTGGCGATGGAGCAGGTCGCTGGTGGTGGCATCGATGATCCAGTCGGCATCAGTCACCGAGTTCAGCAAGCTGCGTCCCCGGCGCGGCCCTCCGGGGAGCGGGTCGGCTTCATCAGGAATCGCCGGAATGCCGGTCCCCAATGAGTGTCGCTTACGGTTGACTATTTCCTCGCCGCCGCTCTGCAGCACCGCGGCATCGGGGTCGTAAATCGTGAGGGGCCAGCCGGCGGCGGCCACGAGCGTAGCCCATCCGCGGCCGGTTTCGCTCATTCCCAGAACTGCAACCTTCGGGTGGGTTTGGAACTCCATGCCTGCTCCTCACTGAGGTGGCCTGCCCAGCGCGCCCGCCGGCACAACTACTTTAACAGGTAGAGACGCTCATTCGTACTGGAGTGCGATCAAAACAATGGGAACATACGCCCGGCGCTACCGGGTCCTCGCGGGGCTCCTGTTCATTATCGGCGGAAGCCCGGTCGCGGCACAGGTCGCCGAGGTGGCGGTGGAGCGCCGGCTGGCCGAAGAACTTGGTCTCGCCGTAGGCGACACCCTCAGGCTCGGGCCAGCGGTGGAACGGCTGACCAAGCTAGGGGTGGTATCGGCAATCTACGAGCCCATGCCGGACCCGGCCGAGATCGCCAAGCGGGAGCGCCATATCCGCTTGCACCTGCCGGATCTGGCCGAGCTGCTGGGCGCACCGGACCGGGTTGACCGTTACGGGGTCGGTCTGCGGCCGGGGGCCTCGGCAGATACTGCTGCACGGGTACTCAATCGCACTGCGTTTGGCTATCGGGCCTACACCTCCCGGGCAATCGCCTCGGAGTCCTCCCAGACTTTTCTGGTGGTGAGCCGCTTCCATCGGGCGATTGCGGTAATCACCATTGTCGCCAGCGCCGTCTTTCTCCTGTGCATCATGCTGTTGAAGGTGGAGGAACGGCGGTTGGATGCAGCCGTCATGCGCTTCGTGGGAGTGCGCCGCCGGACCATTTTTGGCGCGTTGCTGCTCGAGGCCGCCCTCATTGCCGCGCTCGGCTCCGTGGCGGGATCCGGTCTCGCGTATCTCGCCGGGGCTGCCACTAACGCTTACTACCGACGCTTTTTCGATACCGGGCTCACCTTCTCGCTAATCACGCCGGAGATCATCGCCTTCAGCGTCGGGCTTTCGCTGGGCCTCGGGATTGTGGCGGGTTCGGTGGCTGCATGGCGCCTGGTGCATACTCGCCCGCTGGTCCTCTGGGGACGCGGATGAGTGGACTGGGCTGGGCAGTCAGGAGTCTGATTCGCCAGCGGTTGCGGACAGCACTCGCGGTCATCGGCATAGCCATATCAGCTGCGATGCTTCTGGACATGGTCATGCTCAGCGGAGGGATCGAGAAGTCGTTTGCCGAGCTGCTTCTGGCCAAAGGATACCAGATCCGGCTCACGCCGAAGGGTACGCTCCCGTTCGACACCGAGGCCACCCTTGATCGGGCTAGCAGTATCGTGGCGCGGCTGCGTCGCGATACCGCCATTGCATCGGCTGGCGCGGTCCTCGGCACTTCCCTGTACGGTCGCTCGCGGGATTCACTCGTCACACTGGTGGGTTATGGCATCCAGCCCGAAGCCCAGGGAGTCTACCAGGTGCAGCGGGGTCAGGACCTCGCGCGCCATGACACCCTCGGTGTGCTTCTCAGCGCGTCCGCCGCGGGCCTCCTGCGAGCCGAGGTGGGCGGGACTGTGAGCCTCGTTGGCCGGCTAGATCCCCAGGTAGCCACCGCAGGGGTGAGCCGCCAACTGGTGGTCCGCGGTATCGTGCGATGGGTCTACGACTATCGGGGCCAGCCTTCGGTCGGAACGATACTGCCGGTCATGCAGGCTCTGGCCGCCGTGGGACCGGACGACAGGGCCTCGTTGGTGCTGGTCAAGGCGCGTAACGACGCCGCGGCTCCGGCTCTGGCGGAACGGCTGCGGGAAGAATTTCCCCGCCTCGAGGTCTACAGCGTGGCTGATCTGGTTCGGTTCTTCAAGCAGCGCCTGGTGTATTTTCGCCAGCTCTCGTACATCCTCGCCACAATGAGTCTGGTCGTCACGGTGCTGCTGATTACCACCCTGCTCACCATCACCGTCAATGAGCGGCTGGGGGAGATTGCCACCCTTCGCGCAATCGGTATCGGTCGCTCGACGGTCGTGCGTCAGGTTTTCATCGAGGGGGCAGTACTCACTGTTCTGGGAGCAGTGCTGGGGATCGCGCTGGGGTTGGGCACCGCGCGGTACCTCGACAGCATTCTCACCAGCTTTCCCGGATTACCGGCCGCCTTTTCCTTCTTCGTCCCCCGGCGTGAGACCCTCACCGCCGCCGCGCTGGTGCTGCTGGTGACGGGATCTCTCGCCGGGCTTTACCCCGCGTGGCTTGCCGCGCGTGCTCCCATAGCGGCCACCCTGCGCTCGGAGGCAACATGACTCCGGCCGGTGAGCCCACCGTGTTGAGCGGCCGGAATCTCCGCAAGGACTATCCGATGAACGGAGCGGCGGTGCATGCTCTCCGGGGGGTGTCCCTTGAGGTCCGTTCCGGCGAATACGTCGCGATCGCCGGGCCGTCGGGGAGTGGCAAGTCCACCCTGCTTCAGCTGATCGGGGGTATCGACGTCCCCAGCGCCGGTGAGGTCGAGATTCTCGGAACCCGGCTGGACACTCTGACGGACCGGGAGCTTACCCGGCTCCGGCTCACCCGGCTCGGCTTCATCTTCCAGCGCTTTCACCTTTTGCCGGTGCTCACGGCACGAGAAAACGTCGAACTACCGATGGCCGAGGCCGGCATCCCGGTCAGGGAACGGCGTGCGCGGGCATTGGAGCTGCTCGCCTACGTGGGACTGGAGCACCGGGCGGGGCACCGCGCCACCCAGCTCTCCGGGGGAGAGATGCAGCGTGTGGCTATCGCCCGGGCGCTGGCAAACCGGCCAGTACTGCTGCTGGCGGACGAGCCGACCGGCGAGCTGGACGCGGCCACTGGTGGGGAGATTTTGTCGCTATTCCGGCGCCTGAATCAGGACGGCACGACACTGGTCGTCGTCACCCACGACGAGCGTCTGGCCGCTGAAGCGGGCCGGGTGATTCACATGTTGGACGGCCATATTCTAGGTGCAGGAGAGTGATCACCATCCTCGCTTTCCGCCACCTCCTGGTGCGAAAGCTTCGATCCCTGTTTCTCCTGCTCGGATTCTCCCTCGGCGTGGGGGTGATGATCGTGCTGCTGTCGGTTGGCGAAGCAATGCTGGATCAGTCGCGCGACGTCTCGCTGGTAGGCGGCGGCGAGGTGACCGTCCTGCCTCAAGGCATCGATGTCGAGGCGATGCGCACCGGAGGGATGGGCGGGATGTTCTTTGGGATCGACCGGGCGCGCTTCCTGACCCGCCAGATCCTTGGCGGTCCCAGGCAGAACGATCTGGTGCAGACCGTTTCCCCGGTGATCGAGGGGAAGCTCGTCTATCTCCGCCACGGCAACCGGACCGTGGCTGTGCGCGCGGGGGCAGAGATTCCGAGCCGGGCGTATGCAGTGGGCTCGGGCCTCGACCTGCAGTCGGGACGTTGGAGTGATTCGCCGGCCGACTCGGATTACGTGGCTCCGACCGCTCACCGGCTCTACAACGAGCTGGACCGTTTTCATTTTCCACCCCGCCCCGACTCCACCTGGGGCGAGTGGCACTACTTCAATCTGGTTACGGCACCGGACGAGTGGTGGTACATCACCTATCTGGTCGGCGGAGAGGTTCCGACCGGCCGCTGGGGCGGCCAGCTTCTCATCACCCGCCGGCGCTCTGGGGGCCGGCACGAGCGGTTCAGCTTGCAAGTGCCATCGAGCCAGGTAGAGATCGACACATCGGCGGCAGACCTGACGATCGGCGGGAATACCGTCCGCCAGCGCGACGGCATCTACCGGCTGAAGGCGCGGGTGCCGGGTAGACCAGAGGAAGTGAGGATCGACGTCGAGCTGGCTCCAACTCCGAACCGCTACTTCCCTCCGGTCGAGTTGCGGGAGGACGATTTTCTGTCGGGGTACGTCGTGCCGGCGCTCGAGGCAAAGGCCTCCGGGAGAATCTGCGTCGGTGGGCGCTGCAACAACTTCACCGGAGTCCCGGCGTACCACGATCACAATTGGGGAGTCTGGCGAGACGTAACCTGGGAATGGGGCGCCGCCCGTGGCACCCGGTTGAGCGTCCTCTATGGTGGCGTATACGGACCCGATCGGGACCGGGCCGGGACCGGCTCCAGGGTGAATTCGCCGTTCTTTCTCACGTTGGCTGACTCATTGGGAGTGAAGCAGGTCCTGCGCTTCACCGGTATCGATTATCAGGGAGCCCAGGCTGTTCCCGGGTCGGGGCGGATTACGGCTCCCGCCCGATTTACCCTGGTCGGCACTCGCGAGGCGGACACGGTGCGCATCGATGTGCAGGTCGGTGACGTGCTGGCTACCGAGATGCGGGCCAGTAAACTCCGGCGCACCTTTCTCCAGATGCGCGGCCGTTTCAGCCTGGCCGGCCGGGTGTCGGGAGCGGTGGTCGCCGACTCCGGTACCGGCTTTTTCGAGACCTACGTTCCTATACCCTAGCTGTAGTTTTGGCCCGGAAGCGTACATTCGAAACCGCAGGGTCACCTCAACCGGGGCAGTCAGATGCCGAACCCGAAAATCCCACTAATCTCCCGCGAAGACCTCAAGGCCAAGCTCGATCGGGGGGATGAATTCATGCTGGTCGAAGCGCTTCCCCCGCCCAGCTATCGTGAGGGTCATCTGCCCGGGGCAATCAACCTGCCGCCGATTCAGGTGGCCGAGCTCGCCCCGAAGCGACTGCCTGACCGCGGCGCGGAGATCGTGATTTACTGTGCGAGTCCCACCTGTCACGCGGCCGCGAACGCCGCCCGTGAGTTGGTGGCTCTGGGATACACCAATGTGAAGGAGTTTCCCGGGGGGAAGGAGGAATGGAGGGACGCCGAGCTGCCGTTAGAGCGCTGATGCCAGCCGCCCGCGGAATTCTTCTGTCCTACAGGCCCAGCCTCACCGTCAAGCCCGCAGATCGGTAACGGAACGCGCCGCTGGTCGAGCTGACCGCACTATTGGTGACCAGGCCGAACAGCTCCACTCGATTTCCGATCCCCCAGCGCCGGCCCACCCGCCCTTCGACGTGCCACTCGCTCTGCGCGGCGCCCCGGTCTCCAACCTGCTGCGCGCCGAACCCTCCCCCCAGACTTCCGGTCCACAACCCCGCCTCGAGACTATACCCCGCGGTTGCCTCCAGGACCGAGAACCGATCGGGTGAGAAGTATCCCACTCCTCGGCGTGCGTAGCTCAAGGTCCGGCCAAACAGGCCCACCGAGAACCGGCGGTGGAGCTTCTGGGTGAGTCCCCCCAGAATGCCGGTGCGACTGTTCCCGTCATTGAGCCACAGCCCGCTTCCGGCAGCGTAAATGCTCAGTCCCGGGAAGGGCCGGGCGTCGAAACCACCCTCGAGCACCTCGAGATCGAGCTCGCGCTCCATGAGCGAGGCAATCTCGTCAAACGGAGAGCGGGAGTAGCCCACGCTCACTCCCAGCCCAGGTACTGGGCGATAGCCCAGCCGTCCTCGGTAGGTCGCGGCGGTTCTCGGAGCGGCTACGGCGGGGTCCAGCCGGCGGGCCCCTGCCGCGCCAGAAAGCTGAGCTCGTCCCAGAGCCAGCGAAACTCCGGCTTCCGCTCCTACCC
>JALYPB010000015.1 GCA_030856585.1 Gemmatimonadota bacterium
CATAGAGGCCATCGACCGGCGCAGTGAGCGCCAGGCTCACTCCATCAGGGAAACGCCGCGTAAAAAGCCGCTCATCCGCCCAGCCCACGTCGCGAAGAAGACGGCTTGCCGCACTCTTCCAGGCGGCGATCGCTCTATCGGGGTCCCGTCCGCCCAGCCGGAGGTCGAGCACCGCGCCGGGGCCGTCGAGCAGCAGGCCTGGTCCGGTCAGGCGGCGGGAGTCGAGAACGTCCATGATGGGAGCCCCGGTCAGTCGGCCATCTCCTCGCGCGCGATCCGGACGCCCCGCGAATCCCTCACGAACTCGCGGCGCCGGTCTACCAGCACCGGCGCCACAGCGGCCAGCACCGGCTCGGGCCGGGACACCCGGCGCTGCTCTGCCGGCGGTGGTGCTGCTTCAGGGCGGAACTGGATGATCTGCTTCCAGCTTCGCGTGATGGCGTCACCGAAAATGAGCACGAGGTCGCCCGGGTCTGCCTCCCGAAGGGCGGCATCGACGGCCGCCTCCTCGCTGGGTATCACCTGGATGTCTTCGCCGGGCACCCCGTTGGCCAGAAGCGCCTCGCGCAGCAGCTGCGGCACCTCGTCGGGGCGGCGGCCCCGAAGCTGGTCGTCCCGCCGGCAGATATACCGGTCGAAGCGTCCCGCGGTGATGCGTCCGATCTCCATGATGTCCTGGTCCCGCCGGTCGCCGGGCGCGGCAATGACACAGATGCGCCGCCCCACCACGTCCAGCCGCTCCACCAGCTGGCACATGGCTTCGACCGCCGCCGGATTGTGGCCGTAGTCGAGGATCACCTTGAATGCATGCTCGTCGTAGATGTTCATCCGGCCCGGGGCCTGGAAGAACGTGGTGTCGAAGGTACGGAGCCCGTGCCGGATGTCTTCCAGCTTGAGTCCCATGCTGAAGGCCATCGCGGCCGCAAACATCGCGTTCTGCACGTTGTGCATGGCCCGGCCCTCGAGCGTCGCCGGGATCAGATGGGTCCAGAGCAACGGTATGTGAGTGCCATGATCGTAGATCGTGATCATCTGGCCCTTGATGCCGGTCTCCAGCACCACACCTCGTCCCCCCGCCTTGATGTGCTCGCCCACCAGCTCGTGGGTGGGGTCCATGGTGGCGTAGCACAGATTCTTGGCCTCGGTGTAGTCGGCCATCTTGAGACACAGAGGATCATCGGCGTTGAGGATCGCCGTCTCCCGGGCCACCTCCACCACGATCCGCTTGACTTCGGCCAGCTGCTCCAGCGTGCCGATGCCGCGAAGGCCCAGATGGTCGGCTTTCACGTTGAGCACCGCGCCGACATCGCAGGTCCGCACTCCCATTCCCGCCCGGAGCAGCCCGCCGCGCGCAATCTCCAGCACCGCCACGTCCACCGACGGGTCGCTCAGCACCATTCGCGTGGCCACCGGGCCGGTCATGTCGCCTGCCACCGTGCGCTGGCCGTTGATGTAGACCCCGTCGGTGGAGGTCAGGCCGACGTGATGCCCGGCGAGCTTCTGGATGTGGGCCAGCATCCGGGCCGTGGTGGTCTTGCCGTTGGTCCCGGTGATGGCGGCGATTGGAATCCGGGTCGGCGTGCCGGGAGGAAACAGCATGTCCATCACCGGGCCGCCTACATCGCGCGGCCGCCCCTCGCTCGGCGCCATGTGCATGCGGAACCCCGGCGCGGCGTTGACCTCGCAGATCGCGCCGCCGACATCCTTGTACGACTCGGTGACGTCGGTGCTGAGGAAGTCCACGCCGCCCACGTCGAGGCCGATCGCCTTTACCGCCCGTACCGCCATCTCGATGTTGTCCGGATGGACCTGGTCGGTGACGTCGGTGGCGGTGCCGCCGGTGGAGAGGTTGCCGGTGGAACGGAGAAAGACACGTTCACCGTCGCCCGGAATGGTCTCCCGGGTGTAGCCCTTGTTGGAGAGAAGGGTCTCCGCCTGGTGATCGAACGTCAGCCGGGTGAGCACCTTCTCGTGGCCGATGCCTCGGCGCGGGTCCCGGTTGACCTCGTCCACCAGCTGTTCGATGGTGTGTACCCCGTCTCCGGTCACGTGCCCCGGCACCCTGAGCGCCACCGCCACCAGCTCACCGTTGATCACCAGCATCCGGTGGTCTTCCCCGGTGATGAAGCTCTCGATGATGACGCTCCGGCTGTGCTCCCGGGCGATATCGAAAGCCTCTGCCACATCCTCCGAGGTGGTGAGATGAATCGAGATGCCGCGGCCGTGATTGGCGTTGAACGGCTTCACCACCACCGGGTAGCCGATCCGCTCGGCGGCCGACACCGCATCCTCAGCGGTCTGAACCAGCCGCTGCTGCGGCACCGGCAGGCCCAGGTTGCCAAGTATGCGGTTGGTCTCTTCCTTGTCGGAGGCCAGCTCGACGGCGATGTGCGAGGTGCG
>JALYPB010000029.1 GCA_030856585.1 Gemmatimonadota bacterium
TGACCTGCCTTCATCGGAGACTCCATGGCGAGTTGGCGGAAATATAGCCCGAATCAGCGCGACCGGGCCCATGCGAGCGTCGCGGAGACCGCTCTCCGCCATCCGGCCATGCAGGCCTCCCGATCCCCGGTACTCATCTGTGGCTCGAATCGGGTGAACTTCCGGCCCTGAAGGAACTCGTCCGTGGTTCGCCAGACTCCGAGCGCCAGTCCGGCCAGGCCGGCGGCGCCGAGTGCTGTCGTCTCCACCAGGTCGGGGCGCTCGACGGGGATACCGATCACGTCGGACTGGAACTGCATCAGCCAGTCGTTGGTGGCAGCACCTCCGTCCACCCGGAGAGCCGGCACCCGGAGCCCACTAGTGGACGACATCGCCTCGAGCAGATCAGCGCTGCTGTAGGCCATGGCTTCCAACGCCGCTCGCGCCAGGTGGGCGCGAGTGGTTCCCCGGGTGAGACCGGTGATGGTGCCGCGAGCCTCAGGCTCCCAGTACGGCGTACCCATCCCCACAAAAGCTGGGACGAAGTAGACCCCACCGCTATCGGGGAGTCCCCGGGCCAGCGCCTCTGTGTCGCTCGCTTGCTCGATGATTCCAAGGCCGTCCCGAAGCCATTGCACCGCCGCGCCTGCCACGAAGACACTGCCTTCCACCGCGTAGCCGGGCTCGCCCGCCGGGCCACACGCCGCGGTGGCAAGCAGGCCCTGCGCCGGCGAGGGAACCCGATCGCCGGTGAACACCAGGAGGAAGGCGCCGGTGCCATAAGTGTTCTTGGCCAGGCCCGGCGTGACACAGCCCTGGCCAAACAGCGCGGCCTGCTGGTCTCCGGCCAGGCCGGCAATAGGCAGAGAGCATCCAAGGTGATGGGTATCGGTCTGCTCCACCACGCCGGAGGACCGCACGACGGTGGGAAGGACTTCGGGAGGCACGCCGAACTGTTGCAGCAGCTCGGGAGCCCAGTTCCGGGAGCGGAGGTCGTACAGCAGCGTGCGGGAGGCGTTAGTGTGGTCGGTGACATGAGCCCGGCCGCCGGTGAGCTTTGCCACCAGCCAGCTGTCCACCGTGCCGGCGGCCAGCTCTCCCCGGCCGGCTCGGCGGCCGAGGTCGGGATCACGCAGCAGCCACTCCAGTTTGGTCGCGGAAAAGTACGGGTCGGCCACGAGCCCGGTGCACTCGCGGAGCATCGGCTCCAGCCCTTCCTCCCGAAGCTCGCGGCACCGCTCGGTGGTGCGGCGGTCCTGCCAGACAATGGCCCGGGCCACGGGAGCGAGCGTGCGCCGGTCCCAGAGCACCACTGTCTCCCGCTGATTGGTGATGCCGAGCCCCACCGGCCGCTCGCCGGAGCCCGCGATCGCTTCGCGCATGGCTTCGACCGAAACCCGGAAAATTTCCTCGGCGTCGTGCTCGACCCACCCGGGCTGGGGAAAGTGCTGGGTGAACTCCCGGTATCCACGACCCAGCACCGAGCCGTCCTGGCCGATGACCAGCGCGGTGGAGCCGGTGGTGCCCTGGTCGAGAGCGAGGATGGAAACCATAGCCGAATTAGACGCGGACTGTCATTCTGAGCGAAGCGAAGAATCTTGGGAGAGTTCCTGAGGCTTGAAAATGCCCCGATCGGTGATGATCGCCGTGATCAGCTCCGCCGGCGTCATGTCGAACGCGGGGTTCCACACTTTCATTCCGACCGGAGCCGTCCGGGTGCCCTGCCAGGACGACACCTCGATCGCCTCGCGCTGCTCGATCGGAATGGCCGCGCCGTCCGGGGTCGCCGGATCGAGCGTGGAGCTGGGCGCGGCGACGTAGAACGGAATGCCATGCGCGCGGGCGGCCAGAGCCAGCCCATAGGTTCCGATCTTGTTCGCCGTGTCGCCGTTCGCCGCGATCCGGTCGGCGCCGACGATGACGCAGGCGATATCGCCCAGCCGGAGCCGGCTGGCGATCATCCCATCGCCGATGAGGGTGCAGTCCACCCCGGCCTTGGTCAGCTCCCAGGCCGTGAGCCGGCTTCCCTGAAGCAGCGGCCGAGTCTCGGGGACCACCACGTGGGGTGCCTGCCCCGCACGATGCAGGGTGTACACCGGCGCCAGGGCTGTGCCGATGCCGCCGGTGGCAAGGGCACCCGCGTTGCACACGGTGCACACGGTGGAGCCGGCCGGGATGAGCGACGCCCCCAGCTCCCCGATTCGGTCGCACATGGCGCGGTCCTCATCCCAGATGGCGGTCGCTTCCGCGATCATCGCCTCCCGTAGATCCTCCCCGGCCGTGCAGGCCCGCTCGGCGCGCCGAAGCATCCGATCGAGCGCCCAGCGCAGGTTCACCGCCGTGGGCCTCGTCCCCCCCAGGATCTTGCAGGCCTCAGCGATCTGATGAAGCGCACTCTGCCCCGCTGCCCCACCGCCCCGCCGCGTAGCCGCCACCACACCCATGGCGGCCGCGATGCCGATCAGCGGCGCGCCGCGGACCCGAAGCGTTCGAATCGCCTCGGCCACCGCGTCCACCGAATCGAGCTCACGATAGGTCTCCTCTCCGGGGAGGAGCGTCTGGTCCAGAATGCGCACCGCGTGAGCTTCGGTCCAGGCGATCGGCGATGGGATGTACATGGGGCGGAAGATAGCTTGGAACTGGGAGTCGGAACAAAAATGCCTTGCCACGGATGAACACAGATGCGAACGGATAGCTCCGCGGCCTTTTCGACTCCGCTGGCAGCCTGCTTGTCCATAAACTGAGGGTTGAACGGCACACCAGCCTGGTTCGCTTCTGGAATCTGCTGGTGTGCTGGTGACCACATGGCTTGGCCATGCTTGAGGAATGGGAACGCCGCCGCCCCTGGAACAATCGGTTCCTATCCGTGTTCATCCGTGGCTCAGGCTTTTATTCATATCTGAGCATTGACGGAGCGCACGTGTGGTTAGGTTTGATGCTGCTCGCTCCCGACCCCTGACTCCTGACTCCCGACTCTCATGCCCACTACCCTCCTCTTCGACCTCAGCAACGGCCTGGCCCGGGTCACGATCAATCGCCCGGACAAGCTCAACGCACTTAACGCGACCGTAATCGCGGAGCTGGGAGACGCGGTGACCCGGATCGAGACCGACGC
>JALYPB010000034.1 GCA_030856585.1 Gemmatimonadota bacterium
GATCGAGCCGATCTGGCTCGCGCTTTTCAGGACGCCGCCATCGACGTGCTGGTGGCCAAGACGGCGCACGCGGTCCACTCCACTGGCCACAGCCGGGCCGTGCTGGGGGGTGGGGTAGCTTGCAACCGGTCGCTGGTGACCGCTCTGAAGGAACGGCTGGCAGGAAAGGCCCGGGTAAGCGTAGCTTCCCCGCGGCTCAACACCGATAACGCGGCCATGATCGGCGCCGCAGGAGCGTGGCGGCTGGCCCGAGGCCAACGCAGTGGCTGGGACCTCGAGCCGCGCGACGATCTCCCACTCCCCGGTCTGGTGTCCGCCTCTCACTCAATGGGATCCAAGTCATGACGGTTCACCCGTTCATCATTCACCTCGGACCGCTCGAGGTCACGGGCTACGGCATCATGATGATGGTAGCCTTCCTCATGGGCGGCTGGCTGATTGCCCGGCAGCTCCGGGAGGCCGGCCTGAAGGACGACTACGCCGCCGACATGGTCGCCGCCGCAGTCATCGGCGGCATCATCGGTGCGAAGCTGTGGTATGTGGCCCTGACGGGTGACCCCGGCGCCCTGCTCTCTCGAGGCGGCCTGGTCTGGTACGGCGGCTTCATAGGAGGCGCGCTGGCCGTGATTCTCAACAGCTGGCGCCTTGGGGTTCCACTCCGCTGGACGATGCAGCTCGGAGCACCCGCGCTGGCCGCGGCCTATGCGCTGGGCAGGGTCGGTTGTTTCCTAGTCAACGACGACTATGGTCGCCCAACCAATCTCCCGTGGGGCGTCAAATTTCCCGAGGGACTTCCTCCTTCGACCGCGGGAAATCTCAAGAATCTGTTTGGAGTCCCGGTTCCCGATGGTGTCGACCCGTCGACGGTCCTCGCTGTTCACCCGACTCAGCTCTATGAGGTCGCGGCCATGCTGGCCGCCTTTGCCGTGCTATGGGCCCTCCGGAAGAATGGCAAGCCAGTCGGCTGGCTGTTCGGCCTGTATCTGGTCTTTGCCGGTCTCGAGCGCTTTCTGGTAGAAATCCTCCGGGCCAAGGACGACCGCTTCCTGGGACCTTTTACCCTGGCCCAGCTGACCAGCGCGATTATCGTGGTCATCGGCCTCGCCCTGCTGTACACCTGGCGCGGAGGCCCTAGCCCGGCCCCAGGAGGCTACTTGACGACTGGGAAAAAACAGTCAGTGACTAGAGTTTCGACAGCTGCGTAAGTCATTCGTGCGCAATGCCTTATCGGCGAAACTCGAAAAGGTGTACAATTTTTGCACCTCTAAGGCACTTGAGCTCTGCGATGTTGGATGATGTGGGACAACGACTTACGAGGTTAGGCCACTTGGCACCCTCCTTGCCTTACCACTGTGCAGGAAGTCAGGCGACTTCATGCGAAAAGTGGTAGGTCGAAGAAGGGTGGAGCGGGCACTTCGGTCCGTCTCCGTAAACTCAGGGGGCGATCTACCACCTCTATAGCAAACGGTCCGTCAATCGACGGGCCGTTTGTTTTGGGTGAACTAGGACCGTGGTCTAGGACCTGTCGGTTGTCAGAAAGTGATCCGCCAACACGATCCCGTCCTCGTCGGCATATAGAATGTGCCCCGGCAAGAAGGTGGCGCCCCCAAAAGTCACCGCGGTGCCTCGCCGACCCGCTCCGGTTTTCCCGCCCCGCATCGGGGAGCTGTTGATGGCGCGAATACCCAGGGAAATCTCCCGAATCTCGGCTGAGTCTCGCACACAGCCGTTGATGACCAGCCCTGCCCACCCACTGGCGTGCGCCAAGGCGGCCAGACGTCCGCCCACCAGCGCGCAGCGAAGTGAGCCGCCCCCGTCTACCACCAGCACCCGGCCGACCCCCGGTGTCTCGAGCGTCTGAGCCACCAGCGCGTTGTCCTCGGACACCTGGACTGTTTCGATCGGTCCGGCGAATTGCCTCAGGCCGCCATAGTCCCGGAAGATGGGAGCGACGAGCCTCACGGCCTGCCCGAATGAGTCGCACAGGTCCGCGGTGGTGAACGCCACCTACGAGCTATGAGCGCTGGACTTCGGCGCCTCCGTTAGACTGGCCTGGACCGGGGTCATGGTGCTCCGGCTTGCGCTTCTCCGCGGCTCGATTAGAAAAGTCCAAACCAGCGCAGCCAACAGCAGCAGGGCCAGGATCCCCTGTGCCACCAACGACTCCACGGTGGGATAGATCCCCAGCGCGGGAATTCGAGGGGCCCAATCGAGGATGGTAGTCGGCAGAACGCCGCCTCCTTGAAGCTCGGCCACGCCTTTGCCGGCAAATACGAAAGCCATGTAGTACAGGAAGGCACTCGTCACCGCGAAAAACGGTTTGAGGGGGAGCCTCACGCCAAACCGGCTGATTGCGACATAAACCCCCACCAGTATCGCCCCGCCCATCAGGATGCCGCCGACGATGGGCATACTGCTGCTGCCTGCACCGCCGGTGAGAAACAGCGCCTTGTAGAAGAGGACCGTCTCGAACCCCTCTCGATAGACTGCCAGGAACGCCGCCGAGGCGAGCGCCACCGAAGAACCGCTGGTGAGCGCGTCGTTCACCTTGCTCTTCACGAAGTGGTTCCACTTGACCACTTCCATCTTGGATAACAGCCAGTAGCTCACGTAAAACAGGACGACCGTGGCCACGACCATGGTGGCGCCCTCGAGGACTTCCTGTCGGGCCGGCGTGAGATGGAATACGGTTTCGACCGCGAACGCCGTAATTACGCTGGCCCCGACGGCGGCACCAACGCCCAGGTTGATGTCCCGTTTCCGGTGCGAGGCCCCCATCTTGACCAGGAAGGTCATCAGGGCTCCCACGATCAGAATCGCCTCGAGTCCCTCCCGAACCATGATCACGAAAGACTGAAAGAACAGATTGGCCGGCGATAGCTGGTCGCCCAACGATCTCTCGGCCCTCTCGAGGTCAAGAGCCAACTGATGTCGAATCGAATTGAGCGCTGGGGCGGTAGCCCGTCCTGCGACCTGGCCGCGCAGCTCGGCGAAGCGACCCTCCAGCTCAGCGGCCAGCTGAGGATTCTTCGCTCGCAGCCCGCGCTCGACCCTCTCGAATGTCATGTAGGCGTCGAACGCGCTGGTATTCGCCGACGAGTCGCCTTTGCGCGCGAGAACGTAGGTCGAGTCCAGTTGCCTCCGGACCTGATCGAACACCTGGGCCGTGGCGTTCACGGTGGCGTCCGGCTGGGCGCTACGGATCGCTGCCACC
>JALYPB010000043.1 GCA_030856585.1 Gemmatimonadota bacterium
GGGAAGGACCAGTGCCTGCCGGCAATACCACCATAGTCATCTCGAATGCGCAGGATGATAGCGGTCTGCCCGACTTCATTCCTTTCCTTCCCCGCTTCCCCGCTTCCCTGCTTCCCCGCCATATTTAACCCGCATGCTGACGCCGTCCGATTCGACCCGTCGTGGTCTCTTGCGCTCGGCACTGGGCGACTGGCTCGAGCGCCTCATGGCCCGCACCGAAGACCGCGTCATCACCCGGCGCTACTTCCGTCCACCAGGTGCGCTACCCGAAATAGGATTTCTGGCAGCCTGCACCCGCTGCGGGGCGTGCATCGAGGCGTGTCCCCCGCATGTGATCATCAAGGTGCGGGCCGACGGCGGGCTCGCGGCCGGCACTCCATATCTCGTTCCGGAGAATGAGCCCTGCATCGCGTGCCCGACGATGCCTTGCGCCGCCTCCTGCCCCACGCCGGCGCTCACCGTGCCCGAGCGCGGGTGGGCCGGCTACCGGCTCGGCTCGCTGGAGCTGCATCCGGATCGGTGTATCACCTTCCGCGGGACGCCGTGCCGAGTGTGCGCTGACGCCTGCCCGATTGGCCGGGCGGCGCTGACCATCGATGACGCCGGACATCCGGTCATCCGGCGCGAGGGCTGCGTCGGCTGCGGTGTGTGCGTCCAGGTTTGCGTCACCACGCCATCATCGTACGAACTCACTTACGTGGAGGGCTGAGTGCCCGACGTGCCATACCGGGTGGAGAAGCCATGGGGTTACGAGCTGATCTGGGCCCTCACTGACCGCTACGTGGGGAAGATCCTGCACGTGAAGGCGGGACACGTGCTCAGTCTCCAGTATCACAACCGGAAAGACGAGACCATGCACCTGCTCTCGGGCGAGCTCACCCTCCGGACTCAGACGGGTGACCGCCTCGTGTCCCGGCCGTTCAAGGCGGGTGAGTCGGTGCATATCCCGGCGAAGCTCATTCACCAGATCGAGGCGGTAGTGGATAGCGATGTTCTCGAGGCCTCCACGCCGGAGCTCGATGACCTCGTCCGCCTCCAGGACCGTTACGGAAGAGGCTGACATGCAAGTGATCATCCCCCTGGCAGGCAAGGGCACCCGGCTCCGGCCGCACACCCACCTCGTGCCCAAGCCGATGCTGAAAGTGGCCGGCCGGCCAGTCATGGACTGGGTCATGGACCGGCTCAAGGGGCTGGACGTCACCGAGCTCATCTTCATCACTGGTCACCTGAAGGAGCAGGTGGAAGACTTCGCCCGAAAGCGATACAAGATCCCGTCCCGCTTCATCGAGCAGAAAGTCCAGGACGGCACCGCGGGCGCGGTGAATCTGGCGCGCCCTTTCGTGAAGGGGCCGGCGCTGATCATCTTCGTGGATACGGTCTTCGAGGCCGATCTCACGCTGATCAACCGGACCGACGCGGACGGGATCATCTGGGCCAAGGAAGTGGAGGACTATCAGCGGTTCGGTGTGGTCGTCACCGATGCACAGGGCTACATGACCCGCATCGTGGAGAAGCCCACCACTCCCATCTCGAAGCTCGCAAACATCGGGCTCTACTACATCCGGTCGGTGGACAGCCTGTGGCAGGGAATTGATCACGTTCTCGCCAACCCGGCCAATAAGGGCGAGTGGTATCTGACCGATGCCTTCCAGTGGATGATCGAGCACAAGAAACGGATACTGACCGCCGAAGTGGGTGGCTGGTACGACTGCGGCAAGCTGGATACGCTGCTGGAGACCAACGAGATCCTGCTCCGGAAAGGAGCGGCGCGGCGGGTGGATTTCCCCGGCGTCACCGTGCACGATCCGGTCTACATTGAGGACGGCGTCACGATCGAACGGAGCGAGATAGGACCCAACGTCTCCCTGGAATCGGGCACCAGGGTAACCGGGAGCCGGCTTCGCAACACGATCGTGGGCCGGGACGCCACGCTGAACGAAGTGCAGCTCGAAGGCTCCCTCCTCGGGAATGGCGTGGTACTGGAGGGATTCCGCGGGAGCACGACGCTGGGCGACCATTCGGAGCTGCGCGCCGCGCGCTCATCCTGAGCGGAGCGAAGAGTCCCTCACCACAGTGAAGGAGCGCAAAGGATCTCTATAGTGCCGGCTACCGCGGTCGACGATCTCTGTCGGTCCTACCTGGATCTGAAGTACCACTTCGATCCTGCGACGGCCAGCGCCGCCGGGCTCGTGGCTCAGGATTCCCGGCTGGGCAACTTCGATCCCGACGCCACTCGGGAGCACCTGGCCGCTCTTCGGTCCCTCACCGGTGCATTAGAGGAGCTCGAGCCCGAGGGCCTGCACGAGGAGATCGATCGCACGGCGCTACTGGGCGAGATGCGCAGCACCGTCTTCCGCCTCCAGTACGAGCGACCCCACGTTCGCAACCCGGGCTTCTGGCTTTCCCACCTGCTGCAGGGCCTCCATGCCGTCCTCGCCAGGCACGGCGATGATCTTCCCAGCCGGGTTCCAGCGGTGCTCGCGCGCCTCGAGGCCGCCCCCGCGTTTCTCGGCCGAGCCCACGACACCATCGACGAGCCGCCGCCGGTGTTCGTGGATACAGCGCTGAGCATGCTTGGTGGAGGCGGACAGCTGGTAGCGGAGATGGTGGCCGTGTTTGCCGGGGCAAAACCGGATCTGGCGGGCCAGCTGAAGACGGCGGGGCAGGCCGCTCTCCAGGCTCTCGTCTCGTTTGGGGCCGCGCTGCGGGATGAGATCGAGCCGGCCGCCGATCCGCACGCGTTTGCCATCGGAGAGGAACAGTTCGGGCGCCGGCTGCATCACGAGCACGCGCTCATGGCCGGCCCGCCGGAGCTGTGGCGGTATGGCCTGCATCTGCAGGAGGAAGTCACCGCGGAGATCGTGGCGTTGTCACAACGACTCGACCCGCGCCCCTGGCGCGAGGTGGTAGACGAGCTCCGGAATGATGCCCCGCCGCCCGATCAACTTCTCGCTGCCTACCACCACGAGATCGACCGGGCGAATAACTGGGTGCTCGAGCATGATCTGGTGACCATCCCTGAGGCACCGGTCGAGGTGGTGCCCACCCCTGCGTTCCTTGCCTCACTGGTGCCCTTCGCGGCGTATCAGCCGCCGCCGCTCTATCTGCCCGATCGCACCGGACGGTTTTACGTGACGGCGCCCGATCCGGCGCTGCCGCCCGAGCTCGTTGCCCAGCTACGGCGGGGCCACTGCACCCACGGCATACCGGCCATGGTGGTACACGAGGCGTATCCCGGTCACCATCTGCAGCTGGTGACCGCCCAGGATCTGCGCTCCGAGGTGCGGCGGCACATCTGGAGTCCGGTCATGGTCGAGGGCTGGGCGCTCTACTCCGAGCAGCTGATGGATGAGACCGGATACTATGGCAGCGATCAGGCTCGGCTGTTTCAACTGGTGAACCTGCTCTGGCGCGCCGTCCGGGTAGTGCTCGATGTGGGACTTCATACCCGGGGGATGAGTCCGGACGAAGCGGTAGACTATATGGTCGAGCACCTGCCGATCGAGCGTTCCAGCGCCCAGGCCGAGGTGCGTCGCTATTGCGCCTGGCCGACCTACCAGCTGTGCTATGCGGTCGGGCGGCGCGAGCTTCTGCGTCTGCGTGATGAGTATCGTGAACGTGAGGGCGGCGCCTACCGTCCGCGGCGCTTTCACGACGAAGTGATGGGATACGGCGGGCTGCCAGTGAGTCTGGCGAGCTGGGGCATGGGGCTCGCCGAGTGAACGGTTGGAACCTGAGAGGACCGACCGCATGAACATCACCGTTCTGACTTATCTCGACAGCGAAGACGAAAACTCCAAGGACTACGAGACGGTGGTCCCCCAGGTAGCCAGAACCCTGCGCAGCCTGGGACACCGGGTCTCCATCCTCGGCGCCCACGGCGATGTGAAGCGTCTCATCGCCGGACTGTCACGGCGCCGGCCCGAGCTGGTCTTCAATCTCATGGAGATGTTCGCGGACAACGTCTTCGGAGACATTCCGGTCACCGGCCTGCTCGATCTCCTGGGGCTGCGGTACACTGGGAGCGGGCCGGGAGAGCTGTACCTGAGCCAGGACAAGGGCCTCACCAAGAAGCTCCTCGCCTTCGACGGGATCCTCTACCCGCGGTTCGCCGTGTTTTCGAAGCAGCAGGGGTCGTTCGAGACCGGCGGTAACCTGCGGATGCCGCTCTTCGTGAAGCCGCTCCGGTCCGACTCCTCTCTCGGGATCGGGGGCAAGTCGCTGGTGCACGATGCGGTGGCGCTCATGGAGCGGGTCACGGCGATCCGGAAAGAGCTGAACGATTCCGCCCTGGCCGAGGAGTACATCGAGGGCCGCGAGTTCTATGTGGGCGTCCTGGGCAACGGCCAGCCAAAGGCGCTGCCGCCGATCGAGGTGGATTTCACCGGCTTCCCGGAGGGCGTTCCCAAGGTTCTGGACAGCAAGGCCAAGTGGGACGAGAACAGTAAGGAGTACAAGGGCACCAAGTCAGTGCTCGCCAACCTGCCCGACGAGCTCCGGGCCAAGTTACAGAAGGTGGCGGTGGCCGCCTTCCGGGCGCTCAGGGTGCGGGACTACGGCCGGGTTGACCTCCGGCTCACCGACACCGGCGATATCTACGTCCTCGAAGTAAATGCCAGCTGTTACCTCGAGCGGTCCAGCGAGTTTGCCATGGCGGCGGCGGCCGCGGGACTGGACTACCCCAGGCTCATCGAGCGTATCGTCAACCTCACGCTGGAGCGCTACGGGAAGTAGGAGGGGAAGGACTGAAAGACGGGAAGGTCGAAGGTCGGGAAGGTGGCGCGGCGCCAAGGCTGTGGGTTGTCATTCTGAGCGCAGCGAAGAATCTATCCTTCGAGCGACCGATGAACGATAAAGTAGATCCTTCGCTGCGCTCAGGATGACAGATGATCTCCCAGACTTCCCGTGTGCCCCCCGCGGTCAAGGGCCTCTCGCTGGTCTCCCTGTTCAACGACTTTGCCAGCGAGATGGTCTACCCCCTCCTGCCGGCGTTCGTCACCCGGACCCTGGGGGGCGGACCCCTGGCGTTGGGCCTGTTGGACGGGGCCGCCGAGCTGACCTCGTCGGTGGTCAAGTGGATCAGCGGCCGCCTGTCCGATCGGCCGGGCTGGCGCCGGCCGCTGATCCTGTCGGGCTACGCCACCGCGGTTCTGGTCAGGCCGCTGATTTCGATAGCGTCATCGGCCGGGCAGGTCATAGGGTTTCGGGTCATCGACCGGGTAGGGAAGGGCATCAGAACTCCGCCCCGGGACGCGCTGATCGCCGAGATCACACCCCCCTCGCTCCGGGGCAGGGCGTTCGGGTTCCACCGGGGGGCCGACCACTTCGGGGCTGTGCTCGGCTCGCTCGCGGCCTGGTTTTTCCTGACTCGCGGGGCCGACGTCCGTAGTGTCATCGGCTGGAGCGTGGTGCCCGGAGTGGTAGCCTTCGTGGTATTGGCGGTGGTGCTGCGACGAGTCAGGAGTCAGGAGTCTGGAGCCAGGAACGGAGAGCCGAGAGGCCCAGATCTACAGATTCCCGACTCCCGACTCCCGACTCCCGACTCCTTCTGGCCCCCGGTGCTGGCCCTTACAGCCCTCACCTTCTTCCGGTTGCCCGAGACGCTGCTCATCCTCCGGCTCCAGGACCGCGGGGTGTCGGTGGCGGCTGTTCCGCTGGTCTGGGCCGGCCTCCATGTGGTGAGAAGCGTCAGCTCCTACCCGGGCGGATGGCTGTCGGACAGGCTTGGACCCCGCCGAGTCGTTGCGTCGGGCGGTCTGCTGTTCGCCCTCGCCGCGTTTGCGCTTGGGGTGGAGCTCGGCCCGGCGGAGGCAATCGGCGTCTTTCTGGTGCTGGGTCTGGTGGCCGGTCTCACCGAGTCGGGAGAGCGGGCAATAGTGGCCCGGCTTGCGCCGGTACGCACCGGGCGCGGGTTCGGTTCCTATCATGCGCTGGTCGGTGCGGCAGCGCTTCCCGCCGGTCTAGCATTCGGCGCTCTGTATCAGTCCGGCGGCGGCGGGGCGGCGCTCCGGGCGTCCGGAGCCGGCATGCTCCTGGCAGTCGTCCTGTGGCTCATCGTTTCCCCGGCAGACGAGGGACATTCGAGGTTATGAAAGCACTTACGGTTGCGATGCTGGTCCTGATGGCGATCGTGCGCGGCGAGGCGGCGAGCGCTCAGGTGCAGGTCCGGGTTGGGGTGCCCGGTCGGGCGACCTACTCGGAGCTGCATGAGGGCCTCCGCCAGGGAAGCCGCACAGCCGACTCAGTCACGACGATCCTGCGGGCGAGGGTGCCCGGTCCGCTATGGCGTAGCATGCGTCGGACGGTGGAGGGGCAGGGTGACTGGAACACCGCGCTGGTGTCCCTGACCCGGCTGGCCGAGCTCCGAAGTCCCGCCTACGCCGATAGCGCGGCGCGGCTGTTGAGGCACCTGGAGTCAGCGGGATCGGTGCCGTTCCCGAACGATCCCGGTCTCAAGGCGGAAGATCTGGAGCCTTCCCTTCAAGCCATTGTGCTGGAGCGCCGCAGGGCGGTGGAGGGCGACTCGGTGGTACTGGCCGACATTCTGGCCCGAATTACCAGCAAGAAGTACAACCATGGCGATGCCTGGGTCCTGGGACGCCTTGGTGGGGGAGCTGCGGATTCAGTGGCCGCCCGTTTTCGGGTTGCCTCCACAGAGGAGTTCCGGGTTCGCTACCTCACCCTGCTCTCCTACTTCACCGACCGGAAACTGATTCCGCTGCTGGCCCGGGTATACGTGAAGCCCGACAGCTTCGGCGTTCCCAAGCGCTACGCCATTCGGGCTTCCGACGGACTTCTCTGGATCGGGTCAAGGGAGTCGTTGGCCGCGCTCCAGGATGCCAGGCGGCAGGCGCGGGCGTCAGGAACCTACGCCGACTCTTCGTTGGCGAGGGGTGGGTACGATTTCCTGGCCAATGACAGCTCGGCCGCTATCTCCCGGACCGGTAAATGGCTGAGTGTCTGGATCCGAGAGCTGAAGTCTCCCTGAAGGCTCAGCTCCCGGGCCCTGCCCGGTCACGGCCCACCACGTTGGAAGGCCCGCCGCCCCCACCGGGCACTACGCAGGTGATCTGGAACCCGGCGCTGACGGTATCCAATGGGATCACCACGACCGTCCTGGGATTCTCGCCCTGTACGGTGCTGCAGTTAGCTGTCATGCCCGACAGGCTCACGTCATAGGCCCCGGCCTCGAGATCGTTGAAAAAGAGAGTGCCCAGGTTGTCGATGGCCCGGGGCTGCCCATCGTTCACCGCCACCGTGTACCCATTGGGGTCGAAATCGTTGCCGACGGTAGTGGTTGTCACCATGATCGTGCCGGGGCCTGCCTGATGACTGACTGGGTCATCCCCGCAGGAGACCGAGGCCACCGTGCATGCGCCCAGGAAGGCCATCCGCGTAGCGGCGCTTCCACGTTTGCGAAGGTAATCCATCATGGAGCTCCTTTTCGACTGTCGGTTCAGCCGCACATGGTCGGAAGGCCAAACAGGCCGGAAATCAGCAACAACGGGTCGGGCCGTCACCGTAGCGGTCATGGAGGTATTCGGTATAGTACTCCCGCTCGGTGAGAACCGGTATATCCGGGTGATGCCGACGTAGATGCTCCGCGTAGGCATTGTAGTCCGGCATCCCCGCGATGCGTCGGAGCATGAAAAGGAACGAGGTACCCGCGTTCCGCTTACCCCGCATATGCGGTCTCCACAAAGGGCGACTCCTGCGCCTTGGCCGGCTTCCGGCGAGTCAGAATCAGGACCCATTCGCGGGCGGAGGCCAGCACCACAAGGGCCGTGACCAGCATGAACGCGATGGTAACCACGGCATCCAGGCGGTCGTTAAAGATCAGACGGGCGCCGAGCGAGTCGAGCATCGTCCCGCTCGCCACCTTGGACGCGGTCTCGGCCGCATGAGCCAGAAAGCCGAGGCGAGGATCGTCAGCGAAGACCTTCTGCCATCCGGCCGTGAAGGTCGCGGCCACGAGCCAGCTGAGCGGCAGCAAGGTGACCCACGCGTATCGCGCCTTGCCGCTCTTGATGATCAGGGTGGTGCCGACGCAGAGCGCCACCGAGGCCAGCAGCTGATTGCTGATGCCGAATAACGGCCACAGTGAGTTGATGCCCCCGAGCGGGTCCATCACCCCCTGAACCAGGAAGTACCCCCAGCCGGCTACCACGAGCGCGGATGCCAGGACCGTGCTCGGATACCAGGACGTTCGGCCCAGCGGACGCCAGATCTGGCCGGCGAGCTCCTGAAGCATGAAGCGGCCGACGCGGGTGCCGGTATCTACGGTAGTCAGGATGAACAGCGCCTCGAACATGATGGCGAAGTGGTACCACAGCGCCATAAGGCCCTGGCCGAACGCGCTGCTGAAGATGTGGGCCATCCCGACCGCCAGCGAAGGAGCTCCGCCGGTGCGGCCGAGCAGGGTCTTCTCGCCCACGGAGGCCGCCAGCGCGTCGATCTGCTCCGGCGTCACGCTGAAGCCCCACCCGCGGATCACTTCGGCCGCGCTATGTACATTCCCGCCGAGCGTGGTGAGCGGTGCATTGATGGCGAAATAGATCCCCGGGTCGAGCAGCGCGGCGGCGCAGAGGGCCATGACTGCCACGAACGATTCCATCAGCATGCCGCCATAGCCGATGAGCCGCGCGTCGCTTTCCCGGATGAGCATTTTCGGTGTGGTACCCGACGCCACCAGCGCGTGGAAGCCGCTGATCGCACCACACGCTATGGTGATGAACGCGAAAGGAAACAGCTTCCCTGCAAACACCGGCCCCGTCCCATCGATGAACGGCGTGACGGCTGGAAGCTTGAGCGGCGGGAGGACCAGGACGATCCCTAGAGCCAGCAGGAGGATCGTACCGATCTTCATGAAGGTCGAGAGGTAGTCGCGAGGGCAGAGCAGCATCCAGACCGGGAGCACGCTGGCTATGAACCCGTACCCGATAATGCCGTACGCGAGGGTGAGTGCCGAGTAGGTAAAATAGGGCGCCAGCGTGGCCGACTCGGCCACATGTCTGCCGCCCACCAAAGCCAACAGCAGGAGGGCCACGCCGGCCGCCGAGGCCTCCAGGGTTTTCCCGGGACGCCAGACCTTCATCCAGAAGCCCATCAGCACTGCGATGGGGACAGTGCACAGGATGGTGAATACTCCCCAGGGGCTATCCTTCAGCGCGTTCACCACCACCAACGCCAACACGGCCAGCAGAATGACCATGATGGCGAGTACCGCAATCATGGCCAGCAGCCCGGTGGCGGGCCCCGTCTCCTCCTTGGCCATCTGTCCCAGCGACTTGCCATCCCGCCGCATCGAGCCGAACAGGATGATAAAGTCCTGCACCGCGCCCCCCAGAACCACGCCGAAGACGAGCCAAATGGTGCCGGGCAGGTATCCGAACTGTGCAGCCAGCACCGGTCCGACCAGCGGTCCGGCGCCGGCTATCGCCGCGAAGTGATGGCCGAACAGGACCCAGCGGGAGGTGGGGACGAAGTCTCGCCCGTTGCCAAGACGCTCGGCGGGGGTGGCCCGACGGTCGTTGACGCCGAGGACCCGGTCGGCCAGGAACCGGCTGTAGAACCGGTAGGCGACGAGGTAGGTGCCCACGGCGGCGAGCACCACCCAGGCGGCGTTGATCGTCTCCCCGCGGTGGAGCGCCAGGACGCCCCAGGCGACGGCCCCGGTGAGAGCGACGAGCAGCCATCCGATTCGTTTAAAGAGCATTGGGTTAAGGTATAACAAGGAATCTGTAGGGGCGCACCGCGGTGCGCCCTTTGGTCCAACCCCGCGCATCGTTCCGAGTGGGCGCACCACGGTGCGCCCCTACCTTGCCGGTCCCCCGGTCGCCCCGTACCTTCGGCTCAATGCCATTGCCATCCTTCGGTTTCGGCCACCGGCCCTCCTGGGAACACGAGGCGCCGGAGGGAAGCGGGACTGCGCTCGAGGATCCCCGGCCGCAGCCGATCGGCAAGGGGTGGCGCGGCAAGGTCGCGATCGTCACCGGGGGCGCCACCGGCCTCGGCCGCCACATCTCGCTGGAGTTCGGCAAGCTGGGGTGTCACGTCGCGTTCTGCTTCGTCAATCTTCCAGGCCGGGACGTGTCCGAGCAGGCGCTGCTGACCGAGACCTCCCTGACAGCGATGGGGGTGGAAGTTCTGGCTGTGCGCTGCGACGTCCGGGACCGGGGAGCGGTGGAGCAGTTCGTTCAGGAGGCCAAGCAGCGGCTGGGCGGCGTTCACTTCCTGGTGAACAATGCCGGCATTGCCAATGACGGCGCTCTCTGGCGCCTGTCCCAGCAGGCATGGTCCGAGGTCATAGACACCAACGTGACCGGGGCTTTCAACTGCATTCGGGCCGTCGCGCCCATCTTCCGCGCCCAACATTATGGTAAGATCGTCAGCGTGAGCGCGCACCAGGCCGAGCGTCCGGGCTTCGGGGTGGCAAACTACGCCGCCAGCAAGGCTGCGTTGCTCGGGCTGACCCGGGCCGCGGCGGTCGAGCTCGGTCCCGCCAACGTGAACGTCAATGCCGTTGCGCCGGGATTCATCCGCACCGAGCGCATGGCCATGCTTCCGTCCGAGGTGATAGAGCGGGCTCAGAAGAGCTCGGTCCTGGGCCGGGTGGCCGAGCCGGACGACGTGGCGCACGTCATCTCGTTTCTCTGCTCCGATTCAGCCCGGCACATCACTGGCCAGACGATCGTGGTGGATGGAGGGTTATCGTTGGAGTGATTACCTTTCCGCACCCTGAAGCCCACACGATTGGTACTATCATTGACTGAGCATCTGACGTTCTCGATTTGGAGCCTTACGCTTCTGGTTTCACTTGCATCTCCGGCCTGCGCCGGAGCCCAGCGAGACCCCTTTAATACCGGCGCCAGCGCCACCACCCCGGCCGCAGACTCCTCGAAAGCGCCGATCCCGATCCTGCCCACCGCGAGGATGAGTGGCCAGACGGTTGCCATCCTTCCCATCACGCTGGTCGTGGCCGATCCCGCACTCCACGCCGATCCGGTCTATGCCGCCTACGCTGATCGGCATGCGGCGTTGGCGCGCGCGGACTCGCTGGTCCGGGAGGGACTCGTGAGCCGGTCTCCCGAGGTGAACTGGGTGCCACCGCGCGAGCTTCGGAAGATGGCTCGTCGGTCGGCCGGTTATCTGGTGGATCCGGACCAGATGGGCCAGGCTGTGCTTCGTGCGCCAAAGATGCTCGTCGTACCCGATCCGCTCCGCTCCTCAATCCGCAGCCTCATGGCGGTAGCCAACGGGCGACTGGCCCTGGCGCCCGCGGCGATCGGGTTTGGGCCCGAGGCCGACGGCCAGATTCGGGCCGACCTGTCCCTGGTGCTGGCCGACGCGCGCACCGGCAAGGTGGTGTGGCGCTCGCTCGCGTACGGCCGCGGCAAGTCGCCTGACGAGGCCTTGAACGCCGCGATCGCCGCCGTTCTCCCGCTCGACGGGGGCCAATGACGTACGATGTCACGCTGATACCGGGCGACGGCATCGGGCCCGAGATCACGGCGGAAACGGTCAAGGTCCTGGAAGCAACCGGGCTTCGGTTCAACTGGGACGAGGAGCTGGCCGGCGTGGCGGCGGTCGACGCGACTGGGACCCCGCTGCCGGACGCAACCGTCGAAAGCATCCGCAAGAACGCGCTTGCCCTCAAAGGCCCGCTTACCACTCCGGTAGGAATCGGATTCCGGTCGGTCAATGTCGGGCTTCGGAAGGAGTTCGAGCTCTTCGCCAATGTTCGTCCTGCCCGCACCATCATCCCCGGCGGCCGCTTCGAGAACGTGGACATCGTGCTGATCCGGGAGAACCTCGAGGGACTCTATATCGGGGTGGAGCACTTCGTGGCCATCGGCGACGATCCCCGCGCGGTAGGCGAGTCCCTGGCCATCGTGACCCGCCACGGCTGCGAGCGAATCGTGCGCTACGCCTTTGAGTATGCGCTCAAGCATGGCCGGCGGAAAGTCACCATCGTGCACAAGGCCAACATTCTCAAGATGGTCAGCGGTCTCTTCCTCGAGGTGGGTCAGGCCATCGCCAAGGAGTACGCGGGCCGGGTGGAATCCAACGATATGATCGTGGACAACACCGCCATGCAGCTCGTCCTCCGGCCCGAGCAGTTCGACGTGATGGTCACCACCAACATGTTCGGCGACATCCTGAGCGACGAGGTCTCGGGCCTGGTCGGCGGGCTCGGGCTGGCACCGGGAGCGAACATCGGGACCAAGGCGGCCATCTTCGAGGCGGTCCACGGCAGCGCGCCCGACATCGCGGGAAAGGGAGTGGCCAATCCTTCCGCCCAGATGCTCGCCGCCGCCATGATGCTCGACCACATCGGTGAGTTGGATCGCGCCCAGCGGATTCGGGACGCTATCGCCGTCACCATCGTGCGGGACGGCATCCGGACCCGGGATCTCGGTGGGACGGCCTCGACGGTGGACTTCGGCAATGCTGTCGCCAAGCGGGCTGCCTGAGGTCCCCTGCGCCAAATGCGGGCGCCGCCTCTCGGGTTTGCCGTGGGGCGAGCTCTGTCCCGAGTGCAGGGCCGAGCGGGAGGCGCGTGCAAGTCGGTTGGCCGGCCGCATCTCCCTCGCGGCGACGGTACTGATGGCGGCGTATGTCGCCCTTCGCGTTCCAGCTGACCCGACGGCCCGGCTGTACGCGGGAATCGCGGTGCTGGCCACCTACATCATCGTTCGGCGAATCGCCAGCCGAGTGGCAATGGAGTATCTCAAATGACAGCGGGTCAGCGGGGCAGCGGGGCAGGGCAGCGGGGCGGCTGGGCAGCGGGGCAGCTAATCAGCGGGACAGCGGGACAGCGGGTCAGTCGTAGCGCCGATTGGTTACGCTTTGCAGTGATCTGCTCGGCAAGCACTGCCTTGCTGTCCCTCTGTCCCGCTGTCCCGCTGTCCGCCCAGACCTCTCTCACGATCTACAACGACGGCCGGGTGCTGGTGCGGCGAACGCTCCCGCTCTCCCTACCCAAAGGTGCCTCGAGCCAGCGGCTTACCACCGGAGCGCTCGACCCGGCTACGGTGTTTTCGCTCGACTCATCGGTCACCCTGGTGGGATTGTCGTACGACGGTGCAGTGGACGAGCCCAGTGCGCTCCGGCGCTCGGTGGGCAAGCGGCTCGTGTTCCGGCTGGCTCCGGGGCCCTCCGGATCGCGAGATACCATCAGCGCGCTGGTGCTGGGGGTCGATCCGCTTCGGCTTCAACTGCCGGACGGCCGGATCAGCTTCACCCCGCCGGGCATTCCGCTCTATCCACCCGACGTCGTTGTGGCCGAGCCAACGGCCAACCTCTCGGTTCGCAGTGCCCAGGCGCAGGACCGGATCCGGCTGGGCTACTTCACCGGCGGCGCGTCCTGGCAGGCCAGCTACCAGGTGATCCTGGGCAAGGTGGATGCACGGGTGACCGGGATGGCCGTGCTCGGGTCCGAGACACTGCGGGCCGAGAACGCGGAAATCCAATTGCTCGCCGGCTCGGTGAGCCGGGCGCAACCGAAGGCACCGCAGCCGCTGATGAGGGAGCAAAGGATGGCCGCCATGGCAGATGCCGTGAGTGAGTTCGCCGGCGAACAGAAGGTCGGCGAGTTCCACCTCTATACCTTGGCCGGCCGCAGCACCCTCCTGCCCGGCTTGACGACGTCCGTGGCGCTGTTCGAGCCGCCTCAGGTCAAATATGAGAAGAGCTACGTGGTCCGCGGAGACGTTCCCTATTGGGGCTTCCTGCCCCAGCAGGGCGAGGAGACCGAGCCTCCGGTCGAGGTGATCTATACCCTCAGCCGTCCTCGAAAGACCGATTTCGGCGACCGGCCGTTGCCAGGCGGTGTCGCCCGGCTGTACCAGCCCGATAGCGCGGGTGGCCTGCAGCTGATAGGCGAGGCGTCGGTTGGTCACACTCCCGCCGGAAGCGATCTCAAGCTCAACGCTGGAACGGCGTTTGATATCACCGCCAAGCGGGTGCAGACGGGCTACTCCACCCGCCGGGACAGCACCAGGGCGCGGGGGGTGCACACCGTCGCCACCGCCGACTATCGCGTTACCGTGAAGAACGCCACCGACAGCGCAGTCACGGTGGTGGTGCAGGAGGAGCGCGCCGGGGAGTGGAGTGTGGTGTCGAGCTCGGTGCCGGCAGAAAAGGCGTCGTCCACCGTCACCCGCTTCCGGGTGCGGGTTCCGCCCCGAGGGGAGGCAGTGCTGACGTATCGGATACGCGTGATCTGGTGACGTCAAACCAGGTGGTTTCCATCGTCCACCTCTCCGATCTCCACTTCGGGGGCTTTGCCGATTTGAAGCAGATCGAGGCCCTGGAGAGCTTCCTTCCTACGCTCGGCGCCACCGCGGTCGCCATCTCGGGCGACCTCACCCAGCGGGCGCGTCACGGCGAATTCCAGGCCGCGCATCTCTTCATTCAGCGCATGCGGGCGCAGACTCCAACGCTGGTTGTCCCCGGCAATCACGACATCCAATGGTGGAAGAGCCCGCTGGGCCTGCTGGGCGAGCGGCGGAAGTACGCCAAGTACACGCAATACTTCAGTACGGATCTCCGACCGGTGCTCGAGGTCCCGGGCGCAATCATCGCAGGCGCCTTGAGCAGCTACGGCGTGGCCGTCGGGTCGCTCACCTTGCGGGTTCGCGACCTGGCCGTGAAGGGGCACCTCCCGAAATTAGAGACCGACCGCATCAAGAAGATCTTCGATGCCGCCGCCCCGGGCGTGGCTCGCGTGATGGTGTTCCACCACAATGTTCTGGCCGGCGGCCTTTCCGGCCGCATGGGGCTGGCCCGCTGGCGCTCGGCCCACAAGCGGCTCCTGGCAACCGGGGCCGACGTCATCCTCTCGGGCCACGATCACCAGGAGGGGGCCGGACAGATTCAGGGAACGCTCGCCGTCAGCACGTCGGGTACCCATAGCTCCCGGGTGCGAGGTGGCCGCCCCTCGGTCTTCAACCTGGTGAAGATCGATGCGCAGGCGGTGCACATCCAGCATTTCCGCTGGGTCTCGAACGACCGCCAGTTCATTCCCTCGGACACCTTCTCGTTTGCGAGAAGAGGGCCGCCGCAGGTCGCGGTGTCGGTTGCTGGTGGAGATCAGGGACTGTGAAGGCGGGGCAGCGGGACAGCGGGTCAGGAGGACAGCTCGACCGGCTTGCAGCCACCCTTCCATCCAGGCTCGAGGCGCTCGGTCTCCGCGACATCGAGCAGGTTCAGACTCATACCAACAGAACTGTCATGCTCAGCCTTAATAAGAAGGTTCTCCGGGTTCACCGTGGTTATGCCTCCGCCCCCGATCGGGTGCTCCAGGCAATCGTGCGGTTCCTCAATCCGCGGGTGACGCGGGCGCTGCGCCGGTTGGCCGAGCGTGAGTTCCTGGCGTTCCCGGTCGAGGAGCACGCGCCTTCTGCGACGCGAGCGGAGCGGCGGGAGCGAGCCAGGCCGGGAGATATCGTGCTGATCCACCGGCTCGGGGGCCTGCATCGGCAGCTCAACGCCCAATACTTCGGCGGTGCTCTGGGGGAAATCCCGATCCGCCTCTCCAGCCGCATGCGCACCCGCCTGGGTGAGCTCGCGGTCGAGATACGGTCTGGCCGGCCACTCGATATCGCCATCAGCCGGCGTCACATCGCGCGGCACGCATGGTCCGAGGTCGAGCACACTATGCTGCACGAGATGGTACACCAGTGGCAGGCCGAAACCAGGCTTCCGATCGATCATGGCCGGACGTTCCGGCAGAAGGCCCGTGAGGTTGGGGTGCTGCCGCAGGCGAAGCGGATGGTAAGCGGGGAGGCGGGGAGGCTGGCGACTGGTTCATCGGAGGCCTTGCAACCCACCCAGATAGGCCAGCAGCAGCACGATGGCGACCCCGCTGCCCACGATCACTGTCTTACCGGGGTCGACGCGCTGGATCCGAACTGAGTCGATGGCGGCTAGAGGCACCGTGAGCCTGCCGGTATCCGGTAGTGATGCGTGTGCCGTGAGGGTGTCACCCGTCACCTTTGTCGCATGGACGAGACGGGGTTCTCCACCACTCCAGAGCTGAACTGTTCCGCTCGCTGGTACCGGCCGGCCATCGCCCAGCCGTGACCAGCTGGTGCATCCCGCCGAGAAGGCGAGAGCGCCGGTGAGTAGATGGAACGAGCGAAAGCGCACCGTGTGATACTAAGTAACCCGCTGCCCCGCTGCCGTCCACCCGTCCGCCCACTATATTTCAGCCCGACACCAAGACTTCAAACGAGGCACGAATGGCCACGGCAACAGGGACATCTCAGTTCACCGGCGTTGACTTTCTCAACCTCGACTCGCTCCTCTCCGAGGACGAGCGCGCGGTGCGTGATACCGTCCGCGCCTGGGTGGACGAAAACCTCATTCCTGTAATCGGCCAGGCCTACATAGAAGGCAAGTTTCCCAAGCAGCTGATCCCCGGCATGGCCGAGCTGGGACTGTACGGGGCCAACCTTCCGGAAGAGTACGGCTGCGCCGGGCTCAACAGCGTGGCCTACGGGCTCATCATGCAGGAGCTGGAGCGGGGCGACAGCGGGATTCGCTCCTTTACATCGGTGCAGGGTGCGCTGGTCATGTATCCGATCTATGCCTTCGGGTCGGATGAGCAGAAGAAGCACTGGCTGCCGTTGCTCGCGTCAGGCCAGGAGATCGGCTGCTTCGGGCTCACCGAGCCCGACTACGGCTCGAACCCCGGCGGCATGATCACCACCGCCCGGGAGACCAAGGACGGCTGGGTCCTGAACGGCACCAAGATGTGGATCACCAACGGCTCGCAGGCCACGGTCTCCATCATCTGGGCCAAGACCGGCGACGTGAAGGATCCCAAGTCGATTCGCGGCTTCATCGTGCCCACGGACACCAAGGGCTACACGGCCAAGGACCAGAAGGGGAAGCTCTCACTCCGGGCATCGGATACCAGCGAGATCCATCTTCAGGACGTACACCTGCCCAAAGACGCGATCCTCCCCAAGTCCGGCGGAATCAAAAGCCCACTGATGTGTCTCACCCAGGCACGGTATGGGATTGCATGGGGAGCCATCGGGGCCGCCATGGCCTGCTATGATGAGGCACTGCGCTACGCCGGCAACCGGGTGATGTTCGACAAGCCGATCGCCGCTACCCAGATCCAGCAGGTCCGCCTGACCGAAATGCTCACCGAGATCACCAAGGCGCAGTTCATGACCCTCCAACTCGGGCGGCTCAAGGACGCAGGCACCATGAAGCCGGAGCAGGTATCGCTCTGCAAACGGAACAACGTGAGTATGGCCTGCGATATCGCCCGGGAGGCGCGGCGCCTCCTGGGCGCCAATGGCATCCTGGTGGAGTATCACTCGATGCGCCACATGGCGAACCTGGAGTCGGTTTACACCTACGAGGGAACCCACGACATGCACTCACTGATTGTGGGGCAGGCCATCACCGGGCTCAGCGCCTATACGTGAGCTTCGTCACCGCCCGGCGCGGCCACAATTGCGACCCTGGTAAGGGACGAACCTTTACAGGGAGTGGAGATGGCCGAGCGAGTGACGGTATTCTGGCAGGGAAAGGAGTATGATGCCGTGCGGAGCCGCGAGGCGCCGGCCGGCCCGGTCTGGCAGGTGCTGCGTGACGGAGCTCCGGTCACCAGCTTTCCCGCCGACCCCGCGGAAGGAGCGGGAGCAGTGAAGGACAAGATTCTTGGCTGGCTGGAAGGCAATGAATCCCGGCCGGCTATGGATGTCGGTCGCCAGTAAGGTACCGGTCCGCTTCTCCCTCGAGACCGCCCCCCGGTATGACATTCGGGGGGCGTCGTCTAACTGAAAGGTGTTGTCTGCCCAATCCGATAATACCTCGCCCCGCCGCCTCTGGCGCCCCCGATTGACCCTGCGAGGCGCCGCCGATCACCTCCGAGGGTACGCATCACGTGCTCTCGATCTCGCGCGTCTGGTGATGGCCGGGGAGGCCGCGAAAGCGTGGTGGGCTGTGGCCTACCGGATGTATTCAGACTCGACCTCGCTGGGTATGCGGAGGGACTTGGCTGTCCCCTTCACCGGGCCCAGCGCCAAGATTCCCATCACGGTGCGGCCGCTGGCGGCGGCCGACGACCTGTCCGCCCTGGAACCCGGACCGGGGCTGGACGCGGACGAGAGACTCTGGCGGCTAGCCCAGCTTCGGCTGCTTCGATCCGGCCTTGGGATCTGCTACGTGGCCATCGCCCCTGAGGAAAAGCCCTGCTACATGCAGTGGGTGATGCCCTCCTCGGAGAACGCCCGGCTGAAGGCATTCTTCGGGAACCTTTATCCCAGGCTCTCCCCCGATGAAGCGTTGCTGGAGGGTGCCTATACCCCCGATGAGTATCGAGGCATGGGCATCATGGGCGCTGCGATGACTCTGGTGGCCGAGCGGGCAGCCGATGTCGGGGCGCGCTGGGTCATCACTTTCGTTGAAGAACAGAACCAGGGATCGGTGAAGGGGTGCATCCGCGCCGGCTTTACGCCTTACCTCAGGCGGCGCGAGAGATTTCGATGGTTTTATCGGGACGTCAGGTTTGATCCAATCCTGCCCTCAGAGACGACCCTGGGTACCCCGCATTCCAAGACTTAGCGCCGTCGATGCAGGGCTGATATTGCTCCAGCCAAGCCGCGATGATTCTTGAATTGCCTTATTCAGCGCGGCTCGCATTGGATCCCCGCGCCAGTGCGAGAGACCTGCCTCTGGCTATTCCCGTTCCCCACAAAGAGTTAGAGCCATTCAATTCTGAAGACCGCGCGGTCCTCGCGAGGTACGAACCCTGCAATGGTTTCCTGATTCTGGATCTGTAACCGTCAAATCCATCAGGGAGGACTAATGGCGAATTGGAGCCCTATTTCTGGTCTTAACCAGCGACTCGTGTGGGTGATGGCCTTAGCCATCGGGTTGGGTTGCGGCGGCGATGGGCCAACCGACCCGCCGGGCGCAGTCTACGGTGAGACGACGGTGGTCTACGTCATGAACCCCGTTGTGAACCAGATAAATGCAGCCGCCGTTCCGACTCCGGGGACTAGCCGGAGTGGGGTAAGTATCGCGATCACCTCCGGGCCATCTGGCACGACGGGAGCGAATGGCGAGCTGGTCCTGGCGCCGGTGGCTGCAGGGACTAATCCAGTCTCGTTCAGTGCCGGCACCGCCACCGGTCAGCTCGGCCTGGACATCGCTCAGGGCGATCTGCGGGAGATCGCCGTGGCGCTCGACGGCAGCGGCGCCAATCTGATGGCCGACATACGTTACGCGTTCGGGAGCACCGTCGTGGAGATCACCCCGGCGATGACCATCGCTCAGGTGAACACAGAGCTCGCCCGAAGCAATCTCCTCGTGTTCCTCCGCGCGGGTACGTATCAAGGCGACCTAAATTTCTCGGGCAGCAACGTGACGCTCTTCGGCCAGGGGTCGCAGGGCGGCACTGTCACCAT
>JALYPB010000046.1 GCA_030856585.1 Gemmatimonadota bacterium
GTCCACGGCTTGGTCCGCTGTACCTCCGGTGCCCGGAGTGCCCATGTTCACCGGGACGCCCGCGGGATTGCCCTCGAGGACCACAGCTGCGCCGTCGTATTGGCCGCCTACCGAGGCAACTCCCGGAATTGCGGCACCGGCGCCGCAGCGATCTACTCCGCTGAGGCGGGGTGACGAGCCGTTGATCCTCACTCCGCTGGCATTAAGGCTGGTAAACGCGCCGTCGAGGTCGAACGGCGCTGGCGTCCATAAGGCGTAGGTCGCAACAGTCCGCTCCGCCGCAGGTGACAGCGCGTCGAACCGCTTGGCGGCGGTGTATCGGCCGCGGGAGGTGATGATGTACAGCGCCGGGAGCAGCGTGGTGGTCGATTCCCGCAGCATCCGCAGATCAACCTGGGCAGTGCCGCCGGGCAAGTCGGTGTACATCGTAGTCACCGGGTATGGGCCTGTCGGCTTGCCGTTGATGGTCGAGAGAAACCGGTTCAGTCCGGACTGGGCCACGGCAAACGCGCCCAGCTGCGCCCGGCTGTCACCGGTGATCCGGCGCTCGGACGAGAGCCGGTTGTAGGTGATGGCCACGGCCACCCCCATCAACGCAAGCAGGAGGACGGTCAGAGGGAGCGCCGCTCCCCTTCTGTCGAGCCGAGCCGAAACCGACATACGGGCCTCTCTCATGGTCAGTTGGGTTACGGAGTGAATAATGGTGGCGAGGCATCACCCGAGATGCTACGCTCGAAGATCAGGGTGTCGGGCCGCACAAGGGCGTTATTGGTGGGCGTGATAATCAGGGTTACCCGGCGCAGCTTCGGATTGATGTTGGTGACCGTAGCGCAGCGGGTGTGCGGGAGCGGCATGCCGGTCACGGTGACGCAGTTCGTGCCGGCGGCCAGCTGCGTGAACGGAATCGCGTCGTAGCGCGCGGCTTCCGCCCCCATGATGGTGGTCTGAAAGGACACCGACGAAGCAGCATGCGCCGATTTGGCGCCCCGCGCCATCAAGGTGCCCAGCGCCAGGATGCCCACGGCGAGAATCGTCAGCGAGACCAGGATCTCGATCAGGGTGAAGCCGGCGTTGAGCCGGGCTCTCAGGGTTCGCGTAGTCATAGATTAGTAGCTCGGCCAGGTGTCGACCCAGCCGTTCCGGACCCGCTGGAGCGAGCCGATGTGGCCGAGCGCGCGCGTCAGAGCGCATGAGTCATAGCGGAAGTCCTTGGTACCGTTCATGTCCGAAATACCCACCGCCTGGCCCAGCTTGACGTTGAGCCCAGCTATGACGGCTCCGCGGGTGGTGTTGTTACCGTTGGACCTGACCGAGCCACCGACTAGAATGACGCCTTCCCAGTCCCTGCTGCCGCTGATGATCAGGTTGCCGGTCACGATCAGGATGCCTTTCCCGCTCGCGGGAAGGGTAAAGTCGCCACCGGGGTTGTTGTTCACCCGAATCACCGGCCAGTTATTCATCTGGGCGGCGCTAGGCCAGACCGGAGAAACGAATTCCGCCGGCAGGTACGTTCCGGCCGTGATGCCGGCCCAGTCGACCGCCACTTCGTCTTTGGCGGTGCCCGCGGCCCCGGGTGTTCCCAACAGGGCCGGCGTGTTGTCAGGGTTGCCATCAATCGGGCCCGTGGCTCCGGTGTAGGTGCCGTTCGGCACTGCCACTCCGGGGATAGCGGGCAGGACGCCGCAGGCGTCCACCCCGCTCATTACTCCAGAGCCGCCGGCTTTGTCCATACCTCCAAGCGAGGTTATCGCTGCGTTGAGGTCCAGCGACGCTGGCGTCCAGAGGGCGTAGGTAGCGACGGTGCGCTGGGCCGGAGGTGACTTGGTATCGTAGCGCTTGGCCCCCGTGGCGGTGCCACGCGAGGTGATGACGTACACCGCGGGCAACAGGGTCGTGGTCGATTCGCGCAGCACCTGCAGCGATACCAGGGCAGTGCCACCCGGCAGGTCGGTGAAGGTGGTGTCCTGGTTTGCGGCCGGTTTGGCGTCGCGTCCCGCCATGTAGCTGTTCAGCCCCGTCTGGGCCACGGCGAACGCATCCAGCTGCGCCTGTCCATCACCGGTGGTCCGGCGCTCCGAAGAGAGTCTGGCATAGGTGATGGCCACCGAGACACCCAGCACCGCGATAACCAGGATGGTGAGCGGTAGCGTGCCTCCTCGTCTGCTCCAGACCAGCATGGGTGCTCCTCTCGAAGCGAACATCAATCGGGCCGGTTCTCGAAGAAAACCGACGTCGTCATGTTGGCGGTCTTGGGCGCGGCGCTGCCGGCGGGTGTGCGCTCGCTCATCCCGTTCAGCCGGAGCTCCAGGCCGCGCACGTTCTGCAGCGGCGGGACTGCGGCCTGCGCCGGGATCACATCGAGATTGTAGAAGTTGACCCGGGCAGTTGCATCGAACGGTGCGGCCAGCTCCTCGGTAGCTCCCCCGGACACCATGGTTCTCCAGAGCCCGGTCCGGCCCGGTATGACAGTCGAGGCCTTGAATTCGTAGCGGATGTCGCGGTACAGGTAGACGATGGAGCCGCGCAATGGGGCCGGCACTATGCTACCCGCGGTCCGCTGGAGATTCACCACCTTGCCGGCGGGTGAGCCGTTCAGGGCCGGGACCGTATGAATGCTGTCGTACACGCCATTGAGGCAGAGGGCAGTGGTGCCGGCCAGGTTGAGCGTGTTGCTAGGATGGTAGCTATAGATTCCGTTGGCATTTCTCAGGGCAAAGCCGGTATAGCCCGACTGGGCGAACATGGTGGAATCCACCGGCAGGAGGCTCACGGTGTAGACGTTTGCGGCGATACCGCAGAGAACGCCGAAGGCGTAAGGCACCCTCACCCTAAAGTCCTGCCCGCCTGCCGCAGCCGCGCGGAGCCCACCAGTGCCCGCCCCGACCCCGGCCTCCACCGCCCTCAGGTCGGAGAGGAGCCGGTTGATCCCACCCCGGGAGACGCTGCGCGCCTCGCGCCAGGCTTCCTGCTGGTCCATGAAGCGAGCCTGGCTCAGCACCATGCGGACCAGCGCAGCGCCGATGATAGCGGTGACGATCATCGAGATGAGCAGCTCGACCAGGGTAAAGCCCCGGCGAGTAAGTGACCCTGAGGTCATTGCGTCTTCAACGGGTTGCCGTTGCCGGAGATGGTTCGCCTGAAGGTCGTGGTTACCGGCTGCATGAGGAGGTTGCCGGTGGGCGTGACAACCACCGTCACCTGCTTGATCTTGGCCGAGATGTTCAGAATCGTGGTGCACTCGGTGTGGGGGAACTCCGCCGCGGTCACGGTCACGCAGGTGGTCCCCGCCGCAAGCGCTTCGAAGGGCAGCACATCGAACCGGGCAACCGCGCCCGACATCGATGCCGTCTGGTGCGCCGACGAGGACGTAGCTCCGGCCGCGCGGGTAGCGCGGACGAGGAGCGATCCCATGGCGAGAGACGCAACCGACAGAATCGTCATTGAGACCAGGACTTCGACCAGGCTGAAGCCACCAGTCGACCGGGACACAGGCATGTGTGGGGTCATGGTATGATCCTCACGTGACCGGCGGTCGAGAGGGTAACCGCACGGGTACTAGTGCCGGATGTAATCCTCACCCGGAGCATCGTGGTCGAAATTCCCGAAGGGAAGACATCCACTGTTACGCCGGCCGTGGGGATGGTCGTAAAGACGACCGTCATATTCCCCAGGTCCGAGTCTCCCACCAGCGAACGCCTCAGGCGGACGGTTCCACCAGTGCGATCGGCAATGGTGTACTGGCCCGTACCGCAGGTGCAGCTGACCCGCATAGGCCGGCGGTAGCGCCCCGCGAGCGTGAAGGCCTGCTCGAGATCGGCTGCCACGATGGCGCTGGTACGGTTGACCCGGGTGGCCTGCATGGTCCGCCCGAACTTGGGAATCATTATCGCCATCAGAATGGCGA
>JALYPB010000126.1 GCA_030856585.1 Gemmatimonadota bacterium
GAGGAGGATGGTATTGGAGCCGACATCGATGGCCGCGATGCGCACGCGGTGGCCGCTCACCGTACGGAGCGCGCCGGCGTCTCCCTGGCTTCGCCCCGGTCCTCGGCGTGGTGTTTGATCGAGCGCCCTTCCACCAGGAACACCACGTCCTCGGCGATGTTGGTGGCAAGATCGGCGACCCGCTCCAGGTTGCGGCTCACCAGGAACAGCTCCATACCGGACCCGATGGTATGCGGATCCTCCATCATGTGGGTCAGGAGGATGCGGAATACCGAACGATGCAGGGCATCCACCTTGTCGTCCCGGAGGCAGACCTCGCGCCCGGCTGCCGCGTCCCCCCGGATGAACGCTTCGAGCGCATCGGAGAGCATCTCGCGGGCCAGCCGGGCCATGTCGATGATCTCGGGCTCCGGCGCGATCGGGCGGGCCTGATTGAGCCGCTCGGCCGACTGGGCGATGTTCACCGCGTGGTCGCCCACCCGCTCGAGGTCGTTGGCGATCTTCATGGCCGATGTGAGCATCCTGAGATCGCGCGCCATTGGCTGCTGCAAGGCGAGGAGGTTGATGCTTTGCTCCTCGATCTCGACCTCCATGGCGTCGATGACCCGGTCTCCCGCGATGACCCGCTGCGCCTTGTCACTGTCGCGCTCCAGTAGGGCTTCGACCGACAGGCCGAGCGCCGCCTCCGCTTCTCCCGACATGGTGAGCAGCCGGACCTTCACGTGACTCAGCTCATCGTGGAAGTGGCGATGGACATCGAGGCTCATCCGAACCTCCCGGTGATGTAGGCTTCGGTCCGCTCGTGCTGGGGCTTGGTGAACAGCCGCTCGGTCTCGTCGAACTCGATCAGCTCGCCGTGGTCGAAGAAGCCGGTGTAATCCGACACCCGGGCGGCCTGCTGCATGTTGTGGGTCACGATCACGATGGTGTAGTGCTGCTTCAGGTCGAAAATCAGCTCTTCCACTTTCTGGGTGGCGATGGGGTCGAGTGCGGAGCAGGGCTCGTCCATGAGCAGCACTTCGGGCTGATTGCCGAGCGCCCGGGCGATACAGAGCCGTTGCTGCTGGCCACCCGAGAGGCCGGTGCCGAGCTCTTCCAGCCGATCCTTGACCTCGTCCCACAGTGCCGCCTGCCGGAGACACCGCTCTACCAGATCGGGCAGATCACGCTTGGTCACCAGCGCATTCAGCGCCGGCCCGTACGCGACATTGTCGAACACCGACTTGGGAAAGGGGTTCGGGCGCTGGAAAACCATCCCGACCCGCTGCCTGAGCGCGACCAAATCGGCGCCGGGCCCAAACACCGACGCGCCCTCGACCAGGATGTCTCCCTGGTGCCGGATTCCTGGAATCAGATCGTTCAGCCGGTTGATCGAACGCAGGAACGTGGACTTGCCGCAGCCAGACGGTCCGATGATCGCCGTCACCGCCCTCCGCTCGATGGCGAAGTTCAGGTTCTTCAGAGCCTGCCGCGGTCCGTAGGAGAAGCTGAATCCGCGCACGTCCACCGCCGGATTTCCGCTGGAGCCGAGCGGCTTGACCGGCGCACGTGGCGCCAGCGTAACCTTGGGGGCCGCGACGTACGGTCTGGGGCTGATCATTGTGCTCATCCGAACCTTCCCGTGATGTAGGCCTCAGTCTGCTCGTTCCGCGGCGCGGTGAAGATCTGCCGGGTGCGGCCGGTCTCTACCATGGTGCCGAGATAGAAGAACGTGGTGGTGTCCGACACCCGTGCCGCCTGCTGCATGTTGTGGGTCACGATGATGATGGTGAAGTCGCGCTTCAGCCCGAACAGCAGCTCCTCGATACGCTGGGTGCCCTGCGGATCGAGCGAGGCGGTGGGCTCGTCCAGGAGGATCACGTGAGGCGAGGGCGCGATGGTCCGGGCAATACAGAGTCGCTGCTGCTGCCCGCCCGACAAGGCCATCGCGCTGGCGCCGAGCCGGTCCTTGACCTCGTCCCAGAGCGCCGCCTGGCGCAGCGAGCGCTCCACCAGGCTGTCCAGCTCGGCCTTCGGCAGACGGCGGTTGACCCGCAGGCCGGCCGCCACGTTGTCGTACACCGACATGGTGGGGAACGGCGTGGGCCGCTGGAACACCATGCCCACCCGGCGCCGCAGCTGCATTGCGTTCACCTTCGGCGCGTAGATGTCCTCGCCATCGAGCAGGACCCGGCCGGTGATCCAGCCCTGGTCGGACAGCTCGTGCATCCGGTTGAGGGTGCGGAGGAACGTGGACTTTCCGCACCCCGACGGGCCGATCAGCGCATGCACCTGATTGGGGGCAAACGCCAGGGACACGCCTTTGACCGCGGTGAATTTCCCGTACATCGCGGTGAGCTTGTCAGTAGCGATGCGCGGAATGACCTTCGTGCCGCTCAAGCCCGGCGCCTCCGGCGTGACCAGTGCAAGCTCAGCCATTGAGAGTGAATCTCCGCCGGACGGCCAGCCGGGCGCCCAGGCTCAACAGGAAAACCACCATGATCAGGACGAGGGCGGCGGCCCAGGCGTAGCGATGCCACTCCTCGTAGGGGCCGGTGGCATAGGTGAACACCGTCAGTGGCAGCGCGGCCATGGGCTGGTCGATGTTAAAGCTCATGTACTGGCTTCCCAATGCAGTGAAGAGGAGCGGCGCCGTCTCGCCGGCAATGCGTGCCACTGCCAGGAGGCCCCCAGTCATGATTCCCGGAAGCGTGGCCCGCACCACCACCGTGAGACTGGTGCGCCAACGCGGGTACCCCAGCGCCAGCGCCGCCTCACGCAGGGAGTTGGGAACCAGCTTGATCATCTCCTCCGTGGTACGGAGCACCATTGGAATCATGAGCAGGGCCAGGGCGACGCTGCCGGCCAGCGCCGAGAAGTGCTTCTGCTGCGCCACGATCCAGGCCCAGGCAAAGACGCCGACAACGATGGAAGGCGTGCCGTTCATGACATCGGCCACGAACCGCGTGACCCAGGTGAGCCGGCTGTTGGGATACTCGGCGCAGTAGATGCCCGCCCCAATCCCGATCGGCAGCCCGATAAGACAGGACATTCCGACGATGAGGAGCGTTCCCACCAGCGCGTGGGCCACGCCGCCCCCGGTCTCGCCGGCCGGTGCCGGCATCTTGGTGAAGAAGTCCAGCGAGAGGCTTCCCGCCCCCTTAAGGATCAGGTTGAGCAGAATGAAGAAGAGCGGCAACATCGCTACGATGACCGCCCCCATCATCAGCCCGACCATCAGGTTGCTGACCGCTCTCCGAAGGATGCGCCGGTTCATGCCGAGCCCGATCGAGGCGTCACAGGGCACTGCTCCCGGCGGCCGACCCACGGGCCACCCGCCAGATCAGCAGCCGGGCGCCGGCGTTCACCACCACAGTGACCAGGAAGAGCAGGAAGGCCACGTACGCCAGCGCCGAGAGATGCAGGTCGCCCACCGCCTCAGAAAACTCATTGGCAATAGCCGCGGCCATGGTGTAGCCGGGCGCAAAGAGCGAAGCGGCGATCTCGTGCCGGTTGCCGATGAGCATCGTCACCGCCATGGTCTCGCCCAGCGCTCGTCCCAGCCCCAGGATGATCGCTCCGATGATTCCGGAACGGGCATACGGGAGCACCGCGGTGGTGACGGCCTCCCACCGGGTGGCTCCGAGCGCGAGCGCCGCTTCCCGCTGAGTATTGGGCACGGCGAGCAGCACCTCCCGTCCCACCGACATGATGTAAGGCATCACCATGATCGCCAGAATGATCCCCGCGGACAGCATGGAGGGGCCGTAGATCGGCCCCTGAAAGAGCGGAAGAAAGCCCAGGGTATCGCGGAGGAACGGGAAGACGGTGGTGCGGAGCAGAGGAATGAGGACGAAGATTCCCCAGAGTCCGTACACCACGCTCGGTATCGCAGCGAGGAGCCCGATGAGAAAGGCAACCGGCTGCCGGACCGCCTTGGGGGCGAATTCCGTGAGGTAGATGGCGACGCCCAGCGACAGCGGCACCGCGATCAGGAGGGCCAGCAGCGAGGACGCCAGAGTGCCGAAGATCAGAGGCAGCGCTCCGAACCTCTCGGCCACCGGGTCCCATACGCTCGTGGTTACGAAGTCGAACCCGAACTTGGCGATGGCCAGCCGTGCACCATCCCAGAGCTCGAAGACCAGGAACGCGAGCAGGGTCGGCACCGCCAGCGCGGCGAGGGTCAGCAGGGCCTTGAAGACCCGGTCGCCATGGTTGGCTTGCTCGAGCGATCTGGCGGGTGTCGCGACGGTCGGAGGAGCCGTTTCGGTCGAGGCGGTCATGCAGGATCTTAGAGCAAGCGTCACCGGGACCCGTCACGGATTTGTAACGGCTACGTCACGGGTCGGGGAGGCATCCTACCGCACGAGCTTCTGGCGCACCAGCTCGATCACCGGCACTGGGAGCGGCGCGTAGTGCAGGTCGGCAGCCATCCGCTGCCCCTCCGGCTCGAGCATCCAGGCGACGAACTGATGAATGGTCTTGGCCCTGACCGTGTCGGGATCTTCCTTCCGAATCAGCAGCCAGGTGAACGAGGAGACGGGATACGAATCCGGTCCTGGAGCATTGGTGATCGATACCCGGAAATCGGTATCCGGGTGCAGCTTGGCTCCGGCTGCGGCGGCAGCGACGCTCTTGAGGTTGGGCTGAACCAATGCGCCCGCCGCGTTCCGCAGCTTGGCGGAGGGGAGCCCGTTGGAAATGGCGTAGATAAGCTCGACGTAGCCGATGCTGCCGGGTGACTGCTTGACCTGCTGAGTCACGCCTTCGTTCCCTTTTCCGCCCAGGCCGATAGGCCAGTTGACCGATGTTGCCCGGCCAACCTGACGGCTCCAGCTGGACGACACCTTGGATAGGTAATCGGTGAAGATGAAGGTGGTGCCGGAGCCGTCTGAGCGGTGGACTACGATGATGTCTTCCCCGGGCAAGGCGACGCCTGGATTCAGGGCGGCAATCCGCGCATCGCTCCAGCGGGTGATCCGGCCGAGGAAGATGTCTGCCAGCAGGCCACCGTCGAAGTTGAGCTCGGTCTTTCCCAGTGCCGGAAGGTTATAGGTCACGCTGACGGCGCCCAGCACGGTTGGAATGTGCTGCACGCTGCCCTTCACGGCCGCGATTTGCTCATCGGTCATCGGTCCGTCGGTGGCGCCGAAGTCCACGGTACCCTCGATAAACTGGCGGATGCCGCCGCCCGAGCCGATCGACTGGTAGTTGATGCGCACGCCGGTCTCCTTGGCGTAGGCATCGAACCATTTGGTGTAAAGCGGTGCGGGAAAGGTGGCACCGGCGCCGGTGAGCACCGGGCCGCTCCCGGTTGCCGGCACACGGCCGGCATCCGGGCTCGGAGTGCGCTCCCCTCCACACGCGAGCGAGAGGAGCGTGAGACAGACGAGATATCGAGTGATGCGTGGCATCGTAGGCTCCCTGTCTAGGGTCTAGGGTCTAGGGTCAAGGGTCAAGGGTCAAGGGTCTAACGTGGCGCGTGGACTCTCGACTCTAGACCCTCGACTCTAAACTCTCGACCTCTAGTTCGTCGCAATGGCCCTACCGCCGGCCTTCAGGGTCGGCAAGCGTGCCTCGACCAGTGCCACCACCGTATGGGGGAGCGGAGCATAATGGAGAGCCGCCGCCATCTTCTGGGCTTCCGGAGTGATCATCCAGGCCAGGAAGTCCCGGATGAGCTTGGCCTTGGCCGAATCCTTGTTGTCCTTCTTCACCAGGAGCCAGGTGAATGAGGCGATGGGATAGGCTTCAGCGCCGGGAGCGTTGGTGATCGACACCCGGAAGTCGGTGTCCTTCGGGAGCTTGATTCCGGCCGCGGCGGAGGTGACGGTCTCCAGAGACGGGGTGATGAAGCTGCCCGAG
>JALYPB010000127.1 GCA_030856585.1 Gemmatimonadota bacterium
TCCTGGACCCCTGCGAGCGCGCCGCCAGGGTCAACAGCTCCAGGGCCTCCTCGAGCCGTCCTTCGTGCTCCAGGTAATAGGCGTAGGCAGTGAGACTCATCCAGAGACCGGGTGCAACTTTGCCGTCCGCGGCAACAGCCGAAACCACGCCGGCGAGGTGAGCCGTTTCAGGAACATCACCGGGGAGCTCACTGACGTGGCGCCGTACCGCTTCGAGCTGCCAATGGAAGCCTTCGAGCTGCTCGGCGTCATTCCCCAGCGTCAGCAGCTTGTCGATCAGCCGCGCGACGACATACGCGCCGAGCGCTAAACGCGCCGAGCCCTCGCGCTCCTGCTCCCGCTGGAGCCGGGCACGCTCGAGGAACGGTTCGTGAGTGAGGGTGTTCGTGGATGTCCCCACCTCACCGAACAAGAGCTGCGGCGTATACAAGGCACATCCTTCCATTTAACAGGGGGTCGACTTAACAGGGGATCGACACCAGAGATACAGCTAGTATCGCTTCCGGAATGACCACACACAAGGGTGCCCATTCCAGCCTCTCGGGCTCGCGCCTTGCCGCCCCTTACCTTACAAAAAGGGTGCCACCCCAGGGCGAAACTTTGCATATCCTCGCATGATGAGACGCGCCTTTACCCTCGCCGAGCTACTGCTGGTTCTTGCACTTGGGAGCGTGCTCCTGGGCGTCGCAATCCCCCGGTTCTCGGCAGTCCTGGATCGGCTCGAGGTCTCCGCGGCCGCAGACCACGTCACCGCGGCCCACAGGCGAGCGCGGCTGATGGCGGTAACCCAGGGCATCGTCGCGGTCCTTTCGGTTGACCCCTTCGCCTTGACCATTCGCCGCCGCGGCGTCACCGCGCCGCTATGGTCTGAGGCCGGTCCCATTGCACACCGGGTATCTCTGGCTGGCCCGGTCCGCCAGTTCACCTTCTCACCCGAGGGCTTTTCTCTGGGTCTCTCCAACGCCACCATCAGGCTCACCCGCGGCGGCGCCACGCGGAACGTCATCATCTCTCGTCTCGGGAGGGTTCGCGTGACGCACTAGTAGTCGTACGAGCGGAGGGCGACGGCCCCTTCGAGCGGACGACCGGCCCGGAGGCCAACACGGATCCGGGCCACCCCTCCCTCCCGGCACCAGGTTCACATAGTCTGGTCGAGTGAGAAGAGCAGGTCCACGTGCACCTGGATGTCATCGTACATCTTGAGCACGCCCAGCATTTTGCTGAGCCCGCCAACGCGGTAGTCCTTCAACCTCAGAGGAAAGCTGGAATGAACCCGGGCCCTGGGACCCTCGAATTGTACCGTTGCGGGCAGATCGACCTTGCGGGTCACACCATGGATCACGAGCGCGCCATGCAACACGGCAGGCACGCTGTCCGCGGTTCCTCCCTTCGGAGTGATTCCGCTCAGCTCGAAACGGATATTGGGATACCGGGCAGTCTCCATTGACTTGTTCAGGTCCTTATCTCGCTTCCCGTTTCCGGTGGTGAGTGTCCGGACCGGCGCCTCGACCCAGCCGTGAACCGCGCTCAGCGCCGGTGCGCCGGTCAACTGCCCCGAAACCGCCTTCGTGCTGCCAACGAAGTCACCCACCGTGGCTCGTCCGTCAAAGCTGAGTGTCCCGGACTCCACATGTCCGTTCGGAACCGCCCGCGTTTGAGCGCTCAATCCGGGAGTCCCGGCCAGCGCGTGGACGGCGAGAATGGCGAACAGGAGATGGTACTTTCGCACCTTGTTCAACAGAGTGGAGCGGGAGATACCCAGCAGCTGTGCGGCCTTGCGCTTGTTGCCTCCGGTGTGTGCCAGCACCACTGCCAGGTGGCGTCGCTCCACGGCTTCGAGCGATTCCGGCTCGGCGGAGTCCGAATGGGACAGGGCTTTCCGAAGCGCGGACAGATCCACCCCGGGCGTGCCCAGGTCGATCAGTAGCGCATCGATCCCCGCTCCCCCGAGTGACTCCACGGCAGCGGCGCCGTCGACCGCCACGTCAACCCGATGGTCCGCACCCCGTAGCAGCGCCACGAGGTCGTCCCGCTGCTCGGGATTTCGATCCAGCACCAGGATTCGAAGCGGCTTCATGACGAGGAAGGTTATGCCAATGGCACCAAAACGGAACGGCCGCCCAGTCGTGGCTAGGCGGCCGTTCCCACATGGACTACTGAGCAATGAAGCCTTGGCTTCCATCCCCAAGCCGGATGGCCATCCCACCTGGTTCGTCTATGTGAGCGCTGCGAGTCGGATCGAGTCGCGGATCGACCTTTCGCACTGCACCCCGAGGCGCTGAATCGGGGCGGATGAAGCACGCGACTGGCTTCACCTGTTCAAGCCGGTTTAACCCGCTCAAACCCACCAGTCGGTCGCCGCTGTGACACGGGGTCTCAGTACGTTTCCGATAAGGTGCGTGACAACAAGATAGGCACCCGCGCAAATCACGCAAGTGCCCGTATTTGTTCGGGTTACGCCGTTGTCTGGTGGAAGAGATGTGGAAACCTAAGTCACTTCTGAGCCCTGAAATACCGATTCCATCAACACAATGTGGACATGTGTATCCACATGCCGACCCCAGGATTTATCCAGCCAAAGGCCGAGCCCGCGCGCCAAGGGGGGTCACCTTGATGCCCATGGCGTTTAAGAAAGTCCCCAGGACCCGCTCGTACTGGCGTATGGCTGTCAGCGCTCGACGAGCGCGATCATTTCCATACCCCCGGACTCTTTCTGCCTCCCCCGGACTGCTCATGGCGGCAAAGTCCGACTCACACCGGGCCAAGTGCTTCTGTAGTTGATCCATGGCGCCCACCAGCTCACCTCGGCGTCGCATCCTCATCTCAGTGGTGGCCGCGGACGCGAGCGCCGCCTTCCGGGCTGCCGGCAGGCTACGCACCGAGCGGGCGCAGGCCTCGCGCATGACCCGGGCGCGGGAGAGCAGCGAGGCGGGAGACGCCTGGCGGTAGTCCCGTTGAAGCCGGGAGGCAGCGGCATCGATGTGGCTCAGTGTATCGCGGAACTGGAGCAGGGCGTCCCGGAGTGACGCACGTCCCGCGTCCAGTGCGGGCTCCGGACGCACTACCGTCTGGGCAGCGAGACTTTGCGTCAATGCCGAGAGGAACACGACAAGATACCAACGGCTCATGATTCGGTTCCTACTTCGATATAGCGGTATGTGGGCTCTCCCTCGGGGGAGGAGAAGAGGCAGCCGGCCGAGCTCGCCGCGAACCACCCGGCGACCAGCGGTCGCGGCAGATCGAGCTCCTGAATGATGGAGCCCAGCCATCTGCGGAGATGCCGGATCTCGGGAGCGCGCCGCCCCAGGAGCGCCAGCAGGGCTCCGGCTCCCGAGGTAGCCCGGAGGAA
>JALYPB010000129.1 GCA_030856585.1 Gemmatimonadota bacterium
TCTCCAGGTTAGCGATGGACGCCCAACGGGACCGCGTGGCGATCCGGCAGCTCGGTTGCGCCGTCGCTGGATTGCGGCGGGCACGAGTTCGCCGCTTTCGTTCCAGCTGAGATCACGCAACTCCGCCACAGCCATCGCGTGAGTCATATCCGTGTCCTGCATGATCCCGACCGCCGTGATCGGGGGTGGATCGCGGTTCCAGAACCGCCGGTAGTCGTCGAACGGGTGCACCGCGTGGTTCCGCCAGCGCGGACCAACGTCGGGCGTGCCGGCCAGGCGCACGATCTGCATCCGGCCGGACACGAAGCTCGGCTGCGTAAAGTCCTCGGGTTCCCCGTTACCCCAGGTATAGAATATGATGCGTCCACCGCCGCCGAAGAGCGACCGCGGATTGCCGAAGACCACGAAGACACGAAGCGGCGCGTCATCCCGATCGCGTATCCGGAGATCGGCTCCCGCCGGTGCCTGCAGCACGCGCCAGGTCCACCGTAACGTTCCCTGCCCCTCCTCGATTCGCGGCGACAGGCGCCGATGAAACCATCCCGCGGCGCCCGCGCCGCTGACTCGGAGAACTCGAGCGCCGCCGGCCTTGCGGATTTCGATTCGGGACACCGGCACTCCCTTCACCGGGCGCAGCTCCCACCCGTCCAGGCTTCCCGACCCGAGAGCGGCACGGTCGAGGTCCAGGAGATCCACCGGCAACGCCAACGCCAGAAGCAGATACCATCCCCAGCAAGTCACGAGTACTCCGGTTGGGAGACCAGACGACGGCGACCAATCTGTCTACTGAGAGAACGACGCAACCCAGGCGTTCGGATCTCGCACCCTCCGGGCGGGCTGGTCCAGTCGCCGCCTGACCCCTCGGCTGGCCGCAAATCACCGAGCCACGCAGCAAACCCGGTAACTTCCACCGATGACCCCTAACCGCCTGGCCGGCTCTGGCTCCGCTTACCTCCAGTCCGCCGCCCATCAGCCCATCCACTGGTACCCTTGGGGTCCGGATGCATTCGCCGCGGCACAGTCGGCGGATAGGCCGGTGCTGCTCGATATCGGTGCGGTATGGTGCCACTGGTGCCACGTCATGGACGGCGAGTCCTACGAGAATCCCGAGCTCGCCAGCTTCCTGAACGAGAACTTTGTCTGCATCAAGGTCGATCGCGATGAGCGCCCCGATGTGGATGCACGCTACCAGCGCGCAGTCCAGACCCTGACCCGGCAGGGTGGCTGGCCGTTGACGGCGTTCCTTAATCCCAAAGGAGAGGTGTTCTTCGGCGGCACCTATTTCCCCCCCGATGGCCAATACGGGCGGCCTGGCTTCCGCTCCGTGCTGGCCAGTGTGCTGGATGCCTACCGAGCCCGGCCCGATCAGGTAGAGGCGCAGGCGCAGGCAATCCGCCGGGTCCTGGAAGAACAGCTCGATGAGAGCGCCCCGGGTCAAGTCGGTCCGGAAATGCTCGATGCAGCCGTTGATCAGATGGCCCGGATCTTCGATCCGGTCAACGGTGGATTCGGCAGTCAGCCGAAGTTTCCCCATCCGGGGGCGCTCACTCTGCTGCTGCACCGGTGGTACGACCAGCCATCCGAGCAGGTGCGCACCATCATCGACCGCACCCTCCAGGGCATGGCGCGGGGAGGGATGTACGATCAGCTGGCCGGCGGCTTCCACCGCTACAGCGTCGACGCCCGCTGGGTCGTCCCCCACTTCGAGAAGATGTCCTACGACAACTCGGAGCTGCTCAAGGCCTACCTCGATGCGCACGCGCTCTTCGGCACCGAGGAGTACGCCGAGGTATCCAGAGGGATCGTCCGGTGGATTCGCGAGGAGATGGCAGATCCGGAGGGAGGCTACGCCGCCAGCCAGGACGCCGACGTGGGGCTCGACGATGACGGCGATTACTTCACCTGGACCCGGGACGAGGCTGCGGCAGTCCTCAGGCCCGACGAGCTGGAGATTGCCGCGGCGTACTACGACATCGGCACCGCCGGCGAGATGCATCATGACCCCGGCAAGAACGTCCTCTTCATCTCGGCGACCGTTGCCGGTCTGGCTCAGCGCACCGGCAAGAGTCAGGAGGCCGTGGAGAGCCTACTCCACTCCGCACAAGGCAAGCTGCGAGCGGCTCGCGCCCAGAGAACGGCGCCGTTCATCGATCGAACCCGCTACACCAACTGGAACGCCATGATGGCCTCGGCCATGCTCCGCGCCGGAGCGGTGCTGGGCGACGAGTGGAGCCGGAGCCACGCCCTGTCGACGCTGGAGCGCCTGAAACGGGAAAACGGCGAGGACGACAGAGTCGCCCATACCTCGGGCGGCATCCAGGGGCTGCTGGATGATCAGGTGCAAACAACAGCCGCGGCACTCGATGCCTATGAGACGACCGGGGAGCGAGAGTGGCTCGAATGGAGTGAGCGACTCATGGATCGAGTCTGGGCGGACTACTGGGATGTGGACGCAGGTGGGCTCTTCGATACCGCCAGAGGTCGCAGCGGGGAGGAAGGCTTGCTGCCGGCCAGGGCGAAGCCGGTTCAGGATACGCCGACGCCATCGCCCAACGGAGTGGCGGGTATCGTCGTCGCGCGGCTGCACGAGCTGACCGGCGATGCCCGCTGGAAACAGAGAGGCGAAGCGCTGGTGCGAGCGTTCGCCGGACGGGCCCAGGAATTGGGGCTCTACGCGGCCGCCTATCTGCTGGCCGTTGATTGGCAGCTCAATCCCGCCACTCACCTCGTCGTTGTGGGCGCGTCGGACGACCCCACTGCTCGGGCCATGCATCGAGCAGGACTCGCCGGTTTCGTGCCCCGTCGAGTCATTCAGCTCGCGGCGCCCACCGAAGCCGCAGGCCCGGCTCTTCCCGCAGCGCTCAGCGGGATGCTGGCGACCGGACGCTCCCCGCGTGGCTATGCCTGCTCCGGCGCAAGCTGCAGCCAACCCGCCGATGACCTCGCGTCCTGGCGGGAAACGCTGGAGTCGCTCCGCCCGCTCTCACCCGCCTGACCCGACGTAAAACCTCGCAGTATTCGCCGGGCGCCGTGTTAGATTAGCCTCTGAACTCAAAAGGAAAAGATCCGTGGCCAAGAAGAGCGCAACAATCGAGACCAGCAAAGGCACCATCAAGGCGGAGTTGTTCGACACCGAGGTGCCGGGCACCGTCACCAACTTCGAGAAGCTGGCCAACAGCGAGTTCTATGATGGAACCCGCTTTCATCGCGTCATCCCGAATTTCATGATCCAGGGAGGCGATCCACTTTCCAAGGATGCGTCCAATCCGCGGGTCGGCACCGGCGGTCCGGGCTACAAGATCAAGTGTGAGACTCACCTCAACACCCATAAGCACGCCATCGGGACCCTCTCTATGGCCCACGCCGGCAAGGACACGGGCGGCAGCCAGTTCTTCATTACCCACTCGCCCCAGCCTCACCTGGATAAGGT
>JALYPB010000155.1 GCA_030856585.1 Gemmatimonadota bacterium
GGTCCTTGCTGGGCGAATCAGCCATGGCTTTAATTAATCAATCAATTAAGAATCCGCAAGTCCACATAGCGGGGCGAGCCTCCTCGAGCGGGTCAGGAGGACCTGCGCCCGCTCCGGATCCGGGTGAGGCCCCGGATGACAACTACCAGATTGAGGGCGGTCCAGACCACCGTGAAGGCGATCTTGACGCTATCCGAGGCCCGCTCGATCCCGGCTCCGAAATACACCGCGATAAACAGGGCATCCACCACCAGAACCAGGGCGACCAGGACTAACGCCTCTCGCGTGACGGTCACTTCCCTGCCCCGGAGTAGAGCCTCATCGCTGAATCAGGATCACGCCCGCGATCACCAGGGCCGCCCCGATGAGACGGATTGGTGTCAGCGAATGGACGGGGAAGCCAACCAGCCCATACTGGTCGAGCACCAGGGAGCTCAGCATTTGTCCCGCCACCACAGCCGCAATCAGAGTGGCCGCGCCGAGTCTGGGGGCGAGTACAACGGCAGCCAGTACGTAGGCCGCCCCGATGAGGCCGCCGCCCCACTGCCAGGGAGTGGTTACGGCCCAGGCGCGCCCGAGCGGTAGAGGCGTCCGCAGCAGCAGGGCGATGCTCGCGAGTCCAGCGGTACCGACCACGAATGAGATCAACGCCGCAGCCACGGGTGAGCCCAGAGCCGAGCGCAGCTGGGCATTCAGCCCTGCCTGCACGGGGAGGAGCACGCCGGCGGCCAGAGCCAGCAGGAGGAAGAGGATCATCGCACCGAGCTCAGTTCCGACGGTCGGACGGCGTCCACCGCGAAGGGGCTGCCCGTCACGACCCGGCGATGGTAGTCGATCTGGCCCAGGTGATAGGCGAAGTGCGTCACCAGGTGAACCAGGTAATCTCCGGTGGTCACCCGCGAGCCGCTGATAGCCTCGGGAAACTCGGCCATGACATCAGGCTGCGTGGCGCCGGAGAGTGCGGCCCGCACCGCGGTGCGCGCGGCTTCGATATCGCGGACGAGCTCCGAGCGCGGGACATCGCGGCGGGCAAACTCCGCCGGCCGGTCCCTGACGTACCCGGTCTGGGCCAGGCGGGCGCCGATATAGTGTTGCAGGTTCCCCGCCAGGTGCAGCACCAGGGTACCCGCCACGTTGGAAATGCCAGGCACCACCTGCCATAGCCCGCGGTCGTCGGGGTAGGCCTCGACTTCCCGACGAAGCGTACGCAGATCGCGGTCGAGAATCGCGGCAACCGACTGCAGGAGGAGACCCGAGCTCAATGTCCCGCTCCGTGGCGGGCCGAGCGGTGATCCTGTCGCTGAAACTCGAGGAACTGGTGGATGGCGTTGATGGCGGACGGATCTGATGTCCTGAGGCGCAGCTGGCCACCGCCCGGCAGTGTGTCGGCCACATAGCTGATTCGGGACCGGCGAGCCGCCATTACGGCCGTGCCGGGAACGTCCCGAGCGTGGACCAGACCGGGAAGGGCAAAATCTCCCCGCGCGAATGCGGCTTTGATCCTTCGCATGTGTGATCTGATCTGGGCCACGCCGGCGGTGTCTCCTGCATCGCGCTGCAGACTGATGCTGCCGCCGTCAGGCAGCGATTCGAAGCGATGGTAGGAGGTGTACTGATCGACGCCCATGGCGACGTGGCCGCGAGCCTGAACCTGGGCAAAGGCGCTGTCGGTGGAATCGCGAACCGAAGTCAGAGGAGGCGAGCCGGTCCGCGCCGGGCGATCGCAGGCGGCCAGAGCCAGAAGGAGCAGGACGGCGCGACCCATTCGACAGCCGTCAGTCTTCCAGCTCGATCTTTGACATCTCGCGCTCGTGCGCCCCCTGGCGGAGCCGGCGGAAGACCGATTCGAGAAGCTCGACGCCCAGCAGGAGGGCAACGGTGATGAGCGTAAGGATGATGGCCGCGCTCAGATGGCCGAGCCCGATCATCGAGCCCAGGGCGGCAAGGACCCAGATGACCGCCGCAGAGGTCACCCCGACGATCGAGCCGTCCTGCGACAGGATTACGCCGCCACCGAGAAATCCGATGCCGGTGACCACCTGTGCCAGCACTCGGGTCGGGTCTACCCGCTCGCCCTCGAACGACGCGCCGAGGGCGACGAACAGCGCGGTACCCATGCAGATGAGGATGCTGGTGCGGATCCCCGCAGCCTTGCCTCTGAGCTGGCGCTCGAGACCGATGATCCCACCGCAGAGGATGGCCGTGCCAAGCCGGAACCAGAACGCGGGGGAGTCGGGATCCAGCGCATCAAACACTTTTACTTCCGCTGG
>JALYPB010000018.1 GCA_030856585.1 Gemmatimonadota bacterium
TCTAATCTGACTCCAATTTGCGAGGTCGGATAGAGATCTGTCTGTGACGTCGGCTACGCATCCAGCTAGCGGTTGGCGACATCCTCCGCTGCAACAAGTTTTCCGTCCTGAACATCGGTTTGCCGCCCACCGACCGGTGACGGTCCCGGCCTTGCCGTCAAGCGGAGCTGCTTCCCCAGCCACGGAGGGCGCGGACGAAGTCGTGGAGGACCAGAAATTTCTCGTAGAGAATGACGCCTTTGCGCTTGCGCCCGAACTCGCCGAACAGGTCGCGCAGGCGCCCGCGCCGGGTGACGTAAAACCGGAAGGTCTCCGCAAAGTCTTCCTGCGGATGCTTGGCCGCGTAGGCGCTGACGAAGTTGGTGGGCGCGATGGCTATCCGGCGTCGCTGGAAGTACACCCAGGTGTTGTCCATCCCGCGATAGGCCTTGTCCACCTCCCCGAAGGCCCTGCGGAACTGGCGGGTGCGGGTCCAGTCCCAGTGATGATAGAGGAAGCTGTGCCCCAGCTCGTGAGTGAGCAGGCCAACCAGCATGGTCCAGGAGATCTCGTCCCGCCGGCGCCTGCCCACCACATAGCGCTGCTCGATCTCTACAATTGAAGGGTACAAGGGATCCACTCCGGAGACTCCCGGCCGGAGAAGCACCCGGTAGCTCCAGTCCTTGATCCTGGACACCAGCAGGAGACGGCGTACCCGCGTCAGCGCCCGGGGGATGAGGTCCCGGCCGGTTGGATCGCCACCGCACCAGGGACAGGCATTCATGCGGTCGTCCACTCCCCGGTTGCAATGGGGGCACTCGCCCTCGAAATACCGGTCCTCATTCCAGCTCTGCGGCCGGCTGCACCAGGGGCAGTACCGCATCGGGTACTGCACTCCGCCGCCGCATCCCCAGTCGCAACGGGCATCCATGCGGAATCCGCGGGGCGCCTTGAGGGGCTCCGCACTGGAGTACCCCTCCTCGTGGATGTCGGCCCCGCACCAGGGGCAGTGGGCGAACTTGTCGGACACCGCCCACCCGCACTTGTAGCAGTCGGCCCCCGTCACCCCACCCAAGTCGTTCCATCGCTGAGCACGGCCACACGCCGAGCAATAGTCTCGGTACCGCTGGACGATGTTGCCGCATACGCACCGCTGGTCGCGGGGCCAGGTCGTGGGCCGCCGCCTACGTGCGCTCATATCTCGCGATCGCGGCATCGACGATGCGTTGGATGAAATCGTAGTACTCCATCCCCGCCTTTGCGGCCGCATTGGCCATATCGTGACCGTAGCTGATGAAGGGGTTGGCGTTGGCCTCGAGCACCCATAGCTGACCGTCGGGAGCGAGGCGAAGGTCGAGCCGGGCGTAGTCCCGAAGCCAGAGAGCGCGACAGGCGGTGCGGCAGGTCTCCTCGATCCGGGCGCGCACCGACTTCGCGATTGGACGCGCCACGACGTTCCGGATTCCCTTGCGCTCCCGGTAGGCCTCGTCCCACTTGGCAAATTGGGTGGCGATCCGCTCCTCGGGCCGGGTCTTTCGCTTATCGAACACCATCTCGATTATCGGCAGGATCTCCAACGAATCGTCGTTGCCGATCACGCCCACATAGAGCTCGCGTCCTTCTACGAATTCCTCGGCGATCGCTCCCTGGCCGAAGCGTTCCTGAATGAAGGCGACCCGGTCGGCCAGGGAGGCAACGTCCTGCACCACCGAGGCCTGGGCGATCCCGGCCGAGCCATCCGTCTGGAGCGGCTTGACGAAGAGTGGGAATCTCAAATCGGGAGTGCATTCAACCTTCTCCAGCAGCCGGTAGGAGGTAAAGCCGGGAACCTGAATTCCGAAATAGGCCAGAACCTTCTTGCTGATGGCCTTGTTCCGGGTGACCTGGAGGGCGAGCGGGGGAGCCCCGGTGTAGCGGTATCCTTCCGCTTCGAGTAGCCCGGGGAGAAGGTACTCCAGCGCCTCATTGCCCTTGAAGGCTTCGGCGCCATTGAACACCAGATCCGGCTTCCAGTCCGCCAGGCACCGAACCAGGTACTGCAGGTCATCGCGCACGCCGATGAGCTGGATCTCGTGGCCGCGCTCCCGGAGGGCATGGGCGATCTGGTACTCCATATCCGGCTCGTCCGTTTTCCAGGCGGCGATGTCCTTCTCCATCTGGAGCAGGTGCTCGGGATGATCCCAGCCGGAGTACGGCGTGTCAAAAACGACCGCGATACGCATAGGGCAGCAAGATCCACGGGTCGGGCGTGTAACGCCAGTCCGGGTTTACTCTTGCGCGTTTTCCCCAGTCCCCGCGAAATGCCCGCGATTCAGCCAATTGGAACTCACTAACTCGTTGGAAAGCGGACACTTGGCCGCTGGCTCACCGCTTGCTCTTCTTTCCAGAGTTCCCGGACATCCGACCGGTCAAACCGTCCACCCGAATCGAGCCACTCAATGCACCAACGTCTCATCAGGACGCTGGTCATCCTGATCTGCCTGAGTGGCCTCAGGCCCGCCGGGGTAGTTGCTGCCCAAACCCTGGCTCCCGCCGAGTTGGCCCGGGTAGAGGACTGGTTCCGCCGCACTACCGCGCGCACCGGGAATGGGCAGTGGGGCATCGCCATCGGCGCCATGGATGGCAGAGTCCTCTGGAGTGT
>JALYPB010000236.1 GCA_030856585.1 Gemmatimonadota bacterium
CTTCAAAACCGCGCCGTGAGCCAGCCTACCTTGTAGGCGATTCCAGCAAGCTGCAGCAGCACACGGGATGGCGTCCCACCATTCCCCTCGACCAAACGCTCTCGGACCTGATCGATGCCCAAGCGCACTGACCTGAAGACGATTCTCATCATCGGCTCCGGGCCGATCGTAATCGGTCAAGGTGCCGAATTCGACTATTCCGGAACCCAGGCGGTCAAGGCGCTGAAGGAAGAGGGATACCGGGTGGTGCTGGTCAACTCGAACCCTGCCACGATCATGACCGATCCGGAGCTGGCGGATCGGACCTATATCGAGCCGGTGACGCCCGAGTGGGTGGCCAAGGTGATCGAGCGGGAGCGCCCCGAAGCGCTGCTGCCCACGATGGGTGGTCAGACCGCACTCAACGTGGCCATGGCGCTTCAGCGAGACGGAACGCTGGAACGCTTCGGGGTGGAGCTGATTGGCGCCAACGAGCGAGCCATCCGTCTGGCGGAAGACCGCGAGGAGTTTGCCCAGGCCATGAGGCGCATCGGGCTCGCCACGCCGGAAGGCCGCACCGTGAAGAGCCTGGAAGAGGCGCTCGACACGGTCGAGGTCACCGGGTATCCCGCCATTCTTCGCCCGTCCTTCACGCTCGGCGGATCCGGCGGAGGCATCGCGTACAACCGGGAGGAGTTCGAGACCCTGATTCGGCGCGGGCTCGACCTCTCGCCCGTGGGGTCGGTGCTGGTAGAGCGGAGCATCATCGGCTGGAAAGAGTTCGAGCTCGAAGTCATGCGAGACAGTGCCGATAACGTGGTGATTGTCTGCTCGATCGAGAACCTCGACCCCATGGGGGTTCATACCGGCGATTCGATCACAGTGGCGCCCATCATGACGCTGACCGACCGGGAGTACCAGGTCATGCGGGATGCGGCCATCCGTATCATCCGGGAGATCGGGGTGGCGGCCGGCGGCTGCAATATCCAGTTCGCCGTGAGTCCTACCACCGGCGAACAGCTGGTTATCGAGATGAACCCGCGGGTGTCCCGCTCCTCGGCCCTCGCGTCCAAGGCCACAGGATTCCCGATCGCGCGGATCGGCACCAAGGTCGCGGTGGGGTACCGCCTGGACGAGCTCCCCAACGATATCACCAAGACCACGCCCGCCTCGTTCGAGCCGGTGCTCGACTACGTCGTGGTAAAGATTCCTCGTTTCGCATTCGAGAAGTTTCCCGCGGCTGATCCCACACTCACCACGCAAATGAAGTCGGTTGGCGAGGTGATGGCCATCGGACGGACCTTCAAGGAAGCCTTTCAGAAGGGGCTGCGGGGGCTGGAGGTGGATCGGTCCGGCTGGGTGGTCGGTGCAACGCCCGGCGATGACCGGCTGCAGGACACCAGCCGAGAGGGGGTCCTGGCCGCAACCCGTACCCCGACACCGGAGCGGATCTTCCAGCTGAAATACGCCCTCCAACTCGGTGTCACGGTCGAGGCTCTGGCGGAGCGGACCGGAAGCGATCCCTGGTTCCTGTATCAGCTCGAGGAGCTGCTGGAGGCGGAGAAAGACTGGGAAAGCGGATCGGGAGCCAAGGCCGATCTGCTCAAGATGAAGCGATTGGGATTCTCCGACCGGCAACTCGCCGACCTCCGTGGCATCAGCGAGGCCGCCATTCGAGCCGAGCGCCACCGGCTCGGCATTCGGCCGGCATACAAGACAGTGGATACCTGTGCCGGCGAGTTCCCGTCGTCCACGCCCTACTTCTACTCCTCCTACGACGAAGAGAACGAGGCTCGTCCCAGCGGCGATCAGACGGTGCTGATTTTGGGGAGTGGCCCCAATCGAATCGGGCAGGGGGTCGAGTTCGACTACTGCTGTGTACGTGCCTCCCTGGCCTTCCGAGAGATGGGGTACCGGACGGTAATGGTGAACTCCAACCCCGAGACGGTGTCCACCGATTTCGATATCTCCGACGCCCTCTACTTCGAGCCGCTCACACTGGAGGACGTGCTCGAGGTGGCCGCGGTGGAACAGCCGATCGGCGTGGTGGTGCAGCTCGGCGGCCAGACGCCGCTTCGCCTGGCCCGGGCTCTGGAGCGTGAAGGAATTCGCATCCTGGGCACCTCGTCCGAATCGATCGATCTGGCGGAAGACCGTGGCCGGTTCGAAGCCATGGCTCGGGAGCTCGGGGTGGCCCAGCCGCCCAGTGGGATGGCCCAGTCGGTGGAAGAGGCGGTGGCTGTGGCCGCTCGCGTAGGGTATCCGGTGCTGGTGCGTCCGTCGTATGTGCTGGGTGGCCGGGCGATGGAGATCGTGTACGACGACAGCTCGCTCCGCAACTATTTCGAACGGGCCGCCCGCGTATCACCAGAACATCCAGTGCTGATCGACAGCTTCCTGGAGGACGCCTTCGAGGCTGACGTCGACGCCATTTCCGATGGGAGCCGGTGCGTCATCGGCGGTGTGATGCAGCACATCGAAGATGCCGGGATTCACTCCGGCGACTCCGCCTGTGTCCTGCCTCCCTACCTCATCACCGAGGAGCAGGTTGAGGAGATGCGGCGACATACCCGGGCCTTTGCCGAACGGCTCGGTGTGGTGGGCCTCCTCAATGTGCAATACGCCATCAAGAACGGCGTGGTTTACGTGCTGGAGGTCAATCCGCGGGCTTCTCGCACGGTCCCATTCGTCTCCAAGACCACCGGAGTGGCGCTCGCCAGCCTGGCGGCGGCGGTGATGGTCGGAAAGACACTCGAGGATCTCGGCCTGCACGATGACGTTCTCCAGCCGTACGTGGCGGTTAAGGAGGCGGTGTTTCCCTTCAGCAAGCTCCAGGGTGTCGATCTCATCCTGGGCCCGGAGATGCGCTCCACCGGCGAGGTCATGGGTATAGCCGACTCATTCGGAATGGCCTTTGCCAAGGCGCAGATTTCGGCCGACGGCGCGCTTCCGCTTGAAGGATCGGTGTTCGTGACTGTGAACGACCACGACAAGGCCAATCTGGTCCCGATCGCCCGCCGGTTTCACGGACTCGGCTTCCGGCTGCTGGCTACCGAAGGCACCGCCCGTTACCTCAGGGCTCGCGGAATTCCAGCCGAGCGGGTGCTCAAGGTGTACGAGGGGCGTCCCAACGCCATTGACCTCCTGGTCTCGGGCCAGATCCAGCTACTGATCAACACGCCCCTCGGAAAACTGACCCAGCAGGACGACTACGCCATCCGCCGCGCGGCGCTGCAGCACCGGGTGCCCTACACCACGACGCTATCGGCCGCCTCCGCCGCCTGTGACGCCATCATCGCGCTGCGCAGCCGGACCGGCGACGTCAGGTCCCTCCAGGAGTGGCACGCGCTGGCCCGGGAGATGTCCCCGGAGTGGACCGGGTGACGGCTCGGGACCCGAAATTCGTCGAGGCGCTTCGCACCCGCGTGAGTGGCAAGGTCCGTGAAGCTGAGCCGGTGGGAAGGTATTCCACCTACCGGATCGGCGGCCCGGCCACGGTTCTGCTCCCGGCCCGCCCTGAAGACGTGGGAGCCGCGCTCACGCTCGCCGCAGAGGCCGGTGTGCCCTGGTTTGCCATCGGGCTGGGCTCCAACCTCCTATTGCCGGACGAAGGACTGGATGCCCTTGTGATCCGTCTGGGTAAGGGGCTCGACCGTCTGGAGCGCAACGGCGACGACTGGACAGTTGGGGCAGGGCTCCCCGCGCCTATTGCTGCCCGACGCACCGCCGAAGCCGGCTTCGCCGGGCTGCACATCTTCGTGGGAGTGCCTGGCACGGTGGGAGGGGGGGTCTACATGAACGCCGGGTGCCACGGTGGCGACTGGAGCGAAATCGTCGACCGGGTGACGGTTGTCGACGGGGGCGGAGCCGACACCGTGATATCGCGAAAGGATATCCCGTTTACCTACCGGCGTAGCGGCCTCGAAGGTCGCATTGTCCTGGAAGCGACGGTGTGTCTGCGGCAGCAGGATCAGGCACAGCTGGACGAGGCTATCGCCGAGATGTTCGAATGGCGCCAGCGGGGCACGCCCTTCAACCAGCCGTGCTGCGGCAGCGTCTTCAAGAATCCGGCCGGTCCGAGCTGGAAGCAGGCTGGCGGAGATCGCACCGCCGGCCAGCTCATCGAGGCTGCCGGCCTCAAGGGTTTCAGTATTGGCGGGGTCCAGGTTTCCCCGATGCACGCCAACTATTTCGTGAACACCGGTAGTGGCACGGCATCGGACGTGAAGAAGCTGATTGAGCATGTGCAGAAGACCGTGAAGGAACGTTTTGGCGTGAAGCTGGAGCCAGAGGTGAAGCTGATTGGATCGAGGGGGGAGTACCTTAACAGTGAGCGGTAAGCGGTAAGCAGTGAGCGCCCCACCCCGCTTACCGCTTACTTCTCACCGCCCACGCTTTCAGGAAGAACATGCCCGACTATTTCGCCCACGAATCCTCCTACATCGATGATGGCGCCGCGATCGGCACCGGCACCAGGATTTGGCATTTCTGCCACATCATGCCTGGCGCCGTCATCGGCGAGCGCTGCAACCTGGGCCAGAACGTCGTAGTCATGGGCGGGGCACGGCTGGGAAACAACGTGAAGGTGCAGAACAATGTGTCCATCTACGAGGGGGTGGTGCTGGAGGACGATGTTTTCTGCGGACCCAGCTGTGTCTTCACCAATGTGGTCAATCCGCGGAGCCACGTGTCCCGGAAGTCCGAGTATCAGCGAACCCTGATCCGGCGGGGCACCTCGATCGGGGCCAATGCCACGATTCTCTGCGGTGTGACCCTCGGCGAGTACAGCTTCATCGGTGCGGGGGCCGTGGTTCGGAGTGACGTCCCACCGTTTGCCCTGATGGTGGGAGTGCCGGCTCGGCGGGTGGGTTGGATGTGCCAGTGCGGGATTCGGATCCAGCCCCGGGAGGGGCGGGCAGCCTGTGCCGCGTGTGGCGCCTCTTATCGCGAAGCGGACGGGCTTCTCCGTCAGATTGACCCACCCCGTCAACTCGGCTAACTTCTCTGGCTGCCGAAGGTTCCGTCCTCTCCTCTCCACAGGGTCCCCGGTGAACGTACCGCTGCTTGACCTGGTCGCCCAGTACCAGACGATCAAGGATGACGTGCTCGCGGCCATGATGTCGGTCATCGAGCGGCAGGGGTTCATCATGGGCCCCGAGGTCGGCCGACTCGAGACCGAGGTCGCGCGGCTGTCCCATGCCAAGCACGGGATTGCCTGCGCCAGCGGCACCGATGCGCTGCTGCTGCCGCTCAAGGCCATGGAGCTGAGCCCTGGCGACGAGGTGATCACCACCGCCTTCACCTTCTTCGCTACGGCCGGTGCCGTCCACAATGCCGGGGGCACGCCGGTGTTCGTGGACATCGACCCGGCCACCTTCAACATCTCGCCCCGGGCTATCGAGGCGGCAATAACCCCTCACACCCGGGCGATCATCGTAGTTCACCTCTTTGGCCAGCTTGCGGCCATGGAGGAGATCGGCGCCATCGCCGCCCGGCACGGGCTTCCGGTGATCGAGGACGGGGCTCAGTCCATCGGGGCTCGCCGGAAGATCGATGGTACCTGGCGCATGTCCGGAGAGCTGGGCACGGTGGGGACGCTTTCCTTTTTCCCGACCAAGAATCTTGGCGCATGGGGCGATGCCGGCCTGATGGTAACACAGGACGACGCCTTGGCCGAGCGGTTAGGCCGTCTCCGGCTGCACGGAGGATCCCGGCAGTACCTGCATGAAGAGGTGGGTACCAACAGCCGGCTGGATTCGCTGCAGGCCGCGGTGCTGCTGGCCAAATTGCCGCACCTGCCTGCGTGGAACGAGGCGCGGAAGCGCAATGCGGCGCGGTATACATCAGCGTTCACCGGGCACTCTGATATCTGTCCTCCGCACGTTGATCCGGCCAACGACCACATCTTCCATCAGTACACCCTTCAGGTACCGCGCCGGGATGAGCTCCAGTCGCACCTGAAGGCCAAGGGAATTGGGCATGCGGTATACTACCCGCTCGCCCTGCACCTCCAGCCCTGCTTCGCCCATTTGGATTACGGCCGCGGAAGTCTTCCGGTCACCGAGGCCGCAATGCGCTCGGTGCTGTCGCTGCCCATCTATCCCGAGCTGACCCGGGCACAGCAAGACACAGTTATCGACGCTGTGCAATCCTTCTACCATTGAGCCCAGTCGGATGAGCGTTACCCAGGACCTGATCGCCAAGGCCGAGCGTCGCGAGATCCTCTTCGGGATCGTGGGGCTGGGCTACGTGGGGCTGCCGCTGGCGGTCGAGCTGGCTCGCGCCGGTTATCGGGTGCTGGGGTTCGACGTCATCGCCGAGGTGGTGGAGGGGCTCAACCAGGGGCGCTCGCACGTCAAGGACGTCACCGGCGCTCAGCTGAAGCAGGCCCTGGAAGGCGGGCGCTTCAGCTCGACCACCGACATGTCGCGCTTGTCGGAACCGGACGCGATCTCGATCTGCGTGCCCACGCCGCTGTCCAAGTTCAAGGACCCGGACGTCAGCTTCATCGTTGCGGCCACGGATGCGGTGAAGAAGCGGCTGCGGCGGGGCCAGGCGATCATTCTGGAGAGCACCACGTATCCCGGCACCACGCGGGAGATCATGCTTCCGGCCCTCGCCAGCACCGGGCTGAAGGTGGGGCAGGATTTCTTTCTGGCATTCAGTCCCGAACGGGTGGATCCCGGAAACAAGACCTACGGAACTCGCAACACACCCAAGGTCGTGGGGGGGATCACTGCCGACTGCCAGGCGGTGGCGGTTGCACTCTACCAGCCGGCGATCGACACCCTCGTGCCGGTGTCCACGACGGAGGCGGCGGAGTTGGTCAAGCTCCTGGAGAACACGTTCCGAAGCGTGAATATCGGGCTGGTGAACGAGATGGCCATCGTGTGCGACAAGCTCGGGGTCAACGTCTGGGAGGTCATCGAAGCGGCGGCGACGAAGCCGTTCGGCTTCATGAAGTTTCTTCCCGGCCCCGGTTTGGGCGGCCACTGCATTCCGATCGATCCCCACTACCTCGCCTGGAAGATGCGGGGGCTCAACTACAAGACCCGGTTCATCGACCTGGCGGGCGAGCTGAATACCGAAATGCCTATGTTCTGGGTCCGGAAGCTGTCCGAGGCGCTCAACGGCCAGGGAAAGGCGGTGCAGGGGGCCTCGGTCCTGGTGCTGGGCGTAGCCTACAAG
>JALYPB010000252.1 GCA_030856585.1 Gemmatimonadota bacterium
CTGGTCGACCTCGAGCCGGGCGTAGTCCACCTGGCGCTTGGGCAGATTCTCCGATGAATGGCTGGGATCCGGCCGAAAGTGCGCTGCTCGCCCTGCTGCCCCAGGTGGGACGCGGACCCAAGCGAGGGGGAATCTTTGCCCTCTGGCTGACCGTGCGGGTCGCTCAGGATCTGCTGCGCGATCCTCCGCCGCCCGAGCGAGCGCACCGCCGGCGGGTCCAGGCACTGGAGCGGCGCCTGTCGAGTCTCACCATGCCGCCGCCGTTGAGACGGGCACTCGGCGCGGCAGTGAGCCAGCTGCGCGAGATCCGCCCCGAGACCGCAGCCCAGGTGTTGAGCCAACTGGTGGCGCCCGCACGGGAGACCGGTGGTGCGGAGGCCGGCGAGGCCGTCGCCCTGGCGGCGAGGCAGGCCCGGAAGGCGCTAAGCGGGTAGGCCCGCTTATAATCAGCCATGCCACGCCTCTCCAAAAAAACCGATCGGGCCCCCACCTCCATACTCGAAAAACTGGTGGGGAAGATCGACGACCGCCTGGGCGGCACACCGGATGGCGATACCGTCCCTACCGGCTTCGCTTCACTCGATCGTCTGCTGGCTGGAGGACTCCGTCGGCGGGACCTGGTAATTCTCGCGGGCGACGTGGGCAGCGGAAAGTCCGCCCTCGCCCTGGGCATCGCGATCCGGGCCGCGACTGCCGGCACGCCCACGCTTTACTTCTCTGGTGAAATGAGTCCTGAGCGACTCATGGAACGGGCGCTTGCGCTGGAGTCACGCGTCTCAGTGGACGATCTGCGCCAGGGTCGTCTGGATGATGCGGCACGTGCCGCGGTGGGCGCGGCCGCGATCCGCCTGCGTGGAGTCCCCCTACTGGTGAAGCCGCTTCTCGGTGCCGACTTTGCCGAGGTGAGCGATGCGCTGGATATCGTGCCGCCCCGCCGCCTGCTGATCGTCGACTCGCTCCAGCTCACCACCCCTCCGCGCTCCGCGGCCCGACTGGAGGAAAGAGTTGCCCTTGCGGTGCGGGCCCTGAAGGCGCTGGCTCTGGCGAGAGACCTGGCCGTGCTGGTGGTCGCGCAGCTACCCCACCTCCGGGCCAACCGGCCCGATCCGAGACCGACGTTGGACGACCTCGGCGCGATGGGCGCCATCAAACAGAACGCGGATGTGATTTTGACAGTCTATCGCGAGGAGATGTACCGCCCGGCTCAGGGTGTCGAGGGCGCTACCGAGCTGATTCTGGCCAAGAATCGCAACGGACCAACCGGATTTGTGGACCTGTATTTCTATCCCCGCTGGCTACGCTTTGTCGACATGCTGGATGCCGACTGATTCTCACTTCTTCGGCTGGGGAGCGGGCTTCGGTCCGGGGCGACCCACCGAGTCAATACCCTTTCCCTTCCCTACCATCGCCCCCGATAACTCGACCATTGTGCCTGCGCTATCGCTGGTTGGCCAGATCCGCACCCACAGTGGCGGGCCGTCCTGTTCGGCGTACAGCGCCACCGAACCGTCGGGTCGCTTCACATCACCTACCAGCCGCCACTTTCCCCCGCTCAGCTGGTTCCGATAGTAGTCGGTGACCGCGTCAGCCTTAGTGGCGCTGAACAGGGTGAGCTGCAGTGCGTCCGCGCTTCCGGCGCGGGACACAAACTTGGAATTGGGGGGCAGCGGGAGGTTAGGGAACACGGTGAACGTGTCCGGCGGCTTGGGCTGAGGGGAGTCCGAGCCGCACCCCAGGAGTAGGACGCAAACGAGGCTCAAGTACAGTCTTGTAGGAGGCATAGAGGGTGAGATTAGCGGGCCGGCTGCGTTGCCGCAAGCGGGTGCGGCCCTTATGTTTCCGCAGGCCGCAGCGAAACCCGCAGCACCAGACAAACCTCACGTTGCTCAAGGAGTTCGGCCATGGCCGGCCATAGCAAATGGAAGCAGATCAAGCGCAAAAAGGCCATCACCGACGCCAAGCGTGCATCATCCTGGACCAAGGTGATCCGGGAGATAACCGTCGCCGCGCGCAGCGGGGGCGGTGATCCAGCCGGCAATCCGCGCCTTCGGACCGCCATCGATGCCGCCAAGGCGGTGAACATGCCGGGGGATAATATCGACCGCGGTATCAAGAAGGGCACCGGTGAGCTCGAAGGCAGTATCTACGAAGAGCTGACCTACGAAGGGTATGGCCCCGGCGGGGCCGCAATCTTTATCGAGGCTACTACCGATAACCCGAACCGCACCGTGGCGGAGATCCGGCACGCTTTCAGCCGGAACGGCGGCAACCTGGGGGCCACTAATTCGGTCGCCTGGATGTTCGATCGCAAGGGACAGATCTACCTCGGCATAGGCCGGCTTGATGAGGATACCGCGCTCGAGGCAGCGCTCGATAGCGGCGCGGAAGACTTCGTCCGGGAAGGCGACCAATACCTGGTGACCACGACACCACCGACGTTTCACGCCGTGCAGGACGCGCTGCGGAGCCGGGGCCTTGAGGTCGAGTCGGCCGAGCTGTCCATGGTCCCGCGGAATACCGTGCGAGTCGAGGGCGTGGACGCCGAACGCATTCTCAGGCTGATGGAGGTACTGGAGGAGCTCGAGGACGTTTCCAAGGTGTCATCCAACTTCGACATCGACGCATCTCAGCTGGCCGAGGCGGAAGCCTGAGGAGCTTCCCGTGAGGGTGCTCGGCATCGATCCCGGAACTGCCGTGATGGGCTATGGCGTCGTGGAGAGCGGCCCGACCCGGCAATCCCGGTTGGTCGAGTGCGGAACGATCACGACCCGCGCGCGGGATTCACTCCCGGCCCGCCTCAAGGTTCTTCACGACGGAGTGGCCGCGCTCATTGCGCGGCACGTGCCCGAGGCAATCGCCGTGGAGAGCGCGTTCTACGGCAAGAATGTCCGTACCGCCGTAGTACTGAGCCACGCGCGAGGGGTGATCCTGCTGGCCGCCGAGATGGCCGGGCTCGAGATTGCCGAGTACTCACCGGCGCTGATCAAGAAAACCATCGTCGGACGGGGGGCGGCCATGAAGCCCCAGGTGGCGTACATGGTGGGCCAGCTGCTGCGGCTCAAGGCGCCGCCCTCCCCCGATGACGCCGCGGATGGCGTCGCGGTTGCGCTTACGCACCTGCTGATCGCACTGAACCGGATCGCTGTTGCCCGGCAGATCGCGGGCACGGGATGATAGCCTCCGTAACGGGCGTCATCGCCGAACGGCATGGCGAGGCGCTCGTCGTGCAGACGGACGGGGGAGTGGGCTATTTAGTCACAGTGCCGGTCGGAGTTGCCGTTCGCCTCCCGCCGCGAGGGGCCCGCGTAACCCTCTTCACCGAGCTGGTGGTGAAAGAGGATGGGTGGTCCCTGTACGGCTTCGATAGCGGGACCGAACGGCAGGTCTTTCAGCGGCTTCTCGGGGCCAGCGGGTTTGGACCCAAGCTTGCCTTATCCCTCCTGTCGTCGCTCGGCCCGGAGCGAACCGTGCGCAGCATCCTGGCGCGTGATCTGGCGGCTTTGAGCTCGGTGAGCGGCATCGGACGCAAGAAAGCTGAGCGACTGGTGCTCGAGCTGCAAGATCGATTCAGCGATGTGATAGTCGATCCGGTCGGCACCCGGGCCGCTGGATCAGAAGAAGCAGTGCAGGCCCTCCTGGGACTCGGCTACGGTGTGGCGGCGGCAGACGACGCCGTCCGGGCGGCCCTCGCCGAGGGCACTCCCGCCGAGACACCACAGCTCATCCGGCGCGCCCTTCAACAGCTGGCTGCCACACGAGGAGGCACGGAGCGATGAGTATTGCCGCTACCACGGCCGAATGGAACTGCACCCGCTGCGGGGCCACCAACCGCAAGCTGGTAGCGGCCGGCACCCGGCAGACGAACGATCGGTGTGTGACATGCCATGCACGGCACCTGGTTGAGCCCGGCCCACGCCCCGTGAGATGGAATGCACGCCCAGATAAGTGAGAAGTGAAGGTGAGAAGTAAGACCCTCTCACTTCTTACCTCTCACCTCTTACCTTCAAGCGATGACCCGACTCCAGGTAACCACGCCCGAAGCCCTGCCCGAGGAGACCAGCGCCGACGCGGCGCTCCGGCCTTCCCGGCTGGACGAGTTCGTCGGCCAGAGTCAGGTCAAGGCGTCCCTGCAGATTGCGATCGACGCCGCGAGGGCCAGAGGGGATACTCTGGACCACACGCTCTTCTTTGGCCCGCCGGGCCTGGGAAAGACCACGCTTGCCATGCTGATGGCCCGCGAGATGGGGGTGCAGCTTCGCACCACCTCGGGCCCGGTACTCGAGAAGGCGGGTGACCTCGTCGGTCTGCTCACGTCGCTCAAGGCGGGCGACATGCTCTTCATCGATGAGATCCACCGGATGAAGCCGGCGCTGGAGGAGTTCCTCTATTCTGCCATGGAGGACTTCCGGATCGATGTGCGCATCGGCGATGGGCCCAATGCCCAGACCATCCCCATGACTCTGGAGAAGTTCACTCTCATCGGGGCAACCACCCGCTTCGGGCTGCTGACGCCACCCATGCGTGCGCGCTTCGGCATCGTCGAACGCCTCGGCTTCTACCCGCCGGACGACCTCCAGCGCATCGTCACCCGGTCAGCGGCGATCCTCGGAGTGCCGGTCGAGGTGGAAGGGACCGCTGAGATAGCGCGACGTAGTCGGGGTACACCGAGGGTTGCGAACCGGCTGCTGCGCCGAGTCCGTGACTACGCCGAGGTCAAGGCGGACGGACGGATCTCCGGAGCAGTCGCGAATGCGGCGCTCGGGAGGCTCAACGTTGACGAGTTTGGTCTCGATGATATGGATGCGCGGATACTCACCACCATCATCGAGAAGTTTGGGGGCGGTCCGGTAGGTCTCGGCACCGTGGCGGTTGCCGTCGGGGAAGATGCCGGCACGCTTCAGGATGTCTACGAGCCGTACCTGATCCAGCAGGGATTCCTGGAGCGCACCCAGCGCGGACGCTGCGCCACTGCGCTCGCCTACCGTCGCTTCGGCCTCACACCGCCTCCGGGACAGGCCACGATCTTTGACGCCTGACCCACTCCGCACCGCTGACTTCGAATACGAGCTTCCGCCGGAGCTCATCGCCCAGGAGCCGTTGACCGACCGGACCGCCAGCCGACTTCTGGTCGTGCTCCGGAATGACCGCCGGGTCGGGCGCCAAGACCGGCGGCAGGCCACCCGGGTGGGCGTGTTGCCGCGCCGGGTGAGTCTGCTGGGCGAGAGGACTCCGGTTGGGTCGTCGGCGATTGTGGACTCACTCTTCACTGAGCTGCCTTCGCTCATCCCACCGGGCGACCTCCTGATCCTGAACACCACGAAGGTCCGGCACGCTCGCCTGCTCGGCAAGCGGCCCTCTGGTGCGGCGGCCGAAGTCCTGCTGATTCACCCTGGAGCCGGGGGTACCTGGGTTGCCATGGGCAAGCCCGGCACGGCTCTCCAGCCCGGGAAACGGATCGAGCTCGGCCCCGAGGCTTCGGTCGAGACAGTCGAGGTACTGCCCGACGGAAACCGGCTGGTGCGGTTCCTCGGCATGTCCGCGGAAGATGCGCTGACGCGGTACGGCCGGCTGCCCTTGCCGCCCTACATCACCAGGCCGCCCACCGAGCTGGACGAGACTCGCTATCAGACCGTCTATGCCCGCGTCGAAGGGAGCGTGGCTGCCCCAACGGCCGGCCTGCACTTCACAACGGCCATGCTCGACAGCCTCTCCGCGGCGGGCGTGGTTGTAGCCGGCCTCGATCTGGAGATCGGCCCCGGCACCTTCAAACCAGTGGACGCGGAGGATCCATCGCAGCATGCAATGCATCCGGAGGCGTACGAGATCCCGCCTCGGCTGGCTGCACTGGTGGAACGAGTTCGGGAGGACGGGGGGCGGGTCTGGGCCGTGGGAACTACCGTAGTGCGCGCACTCGAGAGCTCCGCCCGGGAAGGCGGCACCATCGCAGCAGGACGGGGCGAGACCAGCCTGATGATTACCCCGGGCTACCCTTTTCAGGTGGTGGATCGGCTGGTTACGAACTTTCACCTTCCTCGTTCGACGCTGCTGATGTTGGTCAGTGCCTTTGCCGGTCACGAGCTGACGCTGGCCGCATATCGGTACGCTGTGGCACAGCGCTACCGGTTCTACTCCTATGGCGATGCCATGGTGATCATGTGATTTGGAGGCTGTGGTGACTTTCTCCAACCCTGCCGGCAGCGCGGCCGCGGCGGCGCCGACGTACGTGCGCGCATTGCTGGATCTGCTCGGCCGGCGCGACCCGGTCGAGGTGCTCGACGAGCTGGTCCCCTGGCTGTCCGCCCGGATTCAGGGGTTGGATGATGCCACGCTTCGCCGCCCGGAAGCACCGGGCAAATGGTCGGTCATCGAGGTGCTCCAGCATATCGCCGACTCCGACCTCGTGTTCAGCTATCGGCTCAAGATGGTGCTGACGGAGGATAGTCCGCCGCTGCCGGGCTACGATCAGGATCGCTGGGCCGGAGAGCTTCGCTACCGCGAGTCGCCACTGAATTTGGTGCTGGACCAGTTGCGCAGTCTGCGAGCAGCGAACCTCCATATCGTGAGGCGGCTTACTCCGTCCCAGCTCGATCGCGTAGGGCTCCACAGCGAGCGTGGACCGGAAAGCGCCGGTTTTCTGCTGCGGCTCATGGGAGCGCACGACCTGGTTCACCGGCGGCAGATCGACCGCATTCTCGCCACCGTCGCGACGCGGGGATGAACCCCAAGACCTGATGTTTGAGTTCCGGATTGACGGCACCGATGGCGTGGCTCGGGCCGGGACGCTCACGTTGCCTCACGGGGAGGTCCGGACGCCGGCTTTTATGCCGGTGGGAACCCACGCCGTGGTACGGGGTCTCAGTGCCAACGACGTGCGCCGCACCGGCGCCCAGATAATTCTGGGGAACGCCTACCACTTGCACCTCCGCCCCGGCGAAGCGGTGATCCAGGAAATGGGCGGCCTGCACCGCTTCACGACCTGGGACCGGCCGATGCTGACCGACTCCGGCGGCTTTCAGGTATTCTCGCTTCAGGGGCTCCGCAGCATCGCTGAGCATGGGGTGGAGTTCCAGAGCCACATCGATGGAACCAGCCGCACGCTGACGCCGGAGCGCGCCATGGAGATCCAGTGGGCACTGGGCGCGGATGTCGCCATGGCATTCGACCACGTGGTCCCGGGCCAGTCGTCGCCCGCGGCCGCATGCGAGGGTATGGAGCGCACTCTCAGGTGGCTGGATAGGTGTAAGAGGAGGCACGAGGAACTGGCGGGACAGCGGGACGGCGGGACAGTGCGACAGTTAGAGCACACCGGCGTGGGCTCGGGCTGGAAGCAAGCTGACCCGCTGACCCGCTTACCCGCCGCGCCGCAGGCGCTCTGGCCGATCATACAGGGTGGCATCCACGACGAGCTCAGGCTTCGCTCGCTCGAAGGCACGCTGGAGCGCGGTCCCTGGACCGGTATCGCCATCGGGGGCCTTTCCGTAGGCGAGCCGAAGCCGGTCATGCATCGCATCCTCGAGCAGCTCGAGCCACGCCTGCCCAGGGAGATCCCCCGTTATCTTATGGGCGTAGGGTTCCCGGCTGATTTGCTGGAGGGAATCGCCCGGGGCGTCGATCTCTTCGACTGTGTTGCCGCCACGCGAAATGGCCGCCATGGTACCGCCTGGCTGCCGACGGGGCGGGTGAACGTGAGGGGCGCGTCGCTCAAGGGGTCCACCGAGCCGCTCGATCCCAGCTGCGACTGCGAGACCTGCACCACGTACCCCCGGGGGTACTTGCGGCATCTGTTTGTGGTGGAAGACATGCTGGGTCTGCGGCTCATCTCGATCCACAATATCCGGTTTCTGGTAAGGCTCGGCGAGCAGGCCCGTATCCACATCCTGAACGGCACGTTCGACGGCTGGAGTCGTGAATGGCTCGGCCGCCACTATGCTCGAGAGATTGAGGCACCGTGAACCCATCATTTCTGGCAATTCTGATCCAGGGACAGAGCAGCACCGGTGGACTTTCGGTCCTGGTCCTCCAGATGGCAGCCATCGGCCTGGTCTTCTATTTCCTCATCCTGCGCCCCTCGGGACAAGCCCGGAAGCGGCACGCGGAGCTGCTGGCCAAGCTCAAGAAGGGCGACGAGGTGATGACCGGTGGTGGCATTATCGGCCAGGTCAAAGACATCAGGGAAGTCGAGAACGAGGGTACCAAGGAAGTGCGGGTGACGGTGGAGAGTGGAACCGCGACCGTTGTCGTCGAACGGTCACGTATCGTGCGCGTGGCCAACTCCACCCCGTCGGGTGCCACGCCGACATGAGCCTGCTCTCGCTCCACCTCCTCGGCTCGCCGGTGCTCCGGCAGCACAGCGCCGAGGTGAAGACCGTTGATGAGGAGACCCGCCGTCTGGTCGCCGACCTGTTTGAGACAATGGATGCCGCCAAGGGTGTCGGCCTTGCCGCCAACCAGGTCGGGGTGGCACGCCGGGTGGCGGTGGTGGACGCCGATGGAGACCGGTTCGTCATGATCGACCCAACTATCCTCGAGACCGAAGGCCGCTCCACTGCCGAAGAGGGCTGCCTCTCGATTCCGGAGATCTATGGAGATGTAACCCGTCCGGAACGCGTGGTGATCGAGGCGCTCGACCAGGACGGCACCCGCTACCGGAAAGAGGCGACAGGACTCACGGCCCGCGCCATCCAGCACGAGATCGACCATCTGGACGGCATTCTGTTCCTTGACCACTTGAGCCTGCTCAAGCGCGGCATGCTGCTCTCCCGCTGGCGCCGCGAGCACAAGGACGACACCGGCTACACCAAAGAGGTCCAGGCGGCGTCTGCCCGGTCGGAGTGATGAGGATCGTCTTCTTCGGAACGCCGGGTTTCGCCGTGGCCTCGTTGCAAGCATTGCTGCACAACCGCTTCACCGTGGCCGGCGTGGTGACCCAGCCGGATAAGCCGCAGGGCCGGTCTCGCTCCGAGTTGATTCCTCCTCCCGTCAAAGTCGCGGCCCTGGCCGCGGGGATCCCTGTGCTCCAGCCGGTGCGCCCGGTGGGCGACGTGTTCGCCGCCAGTCTGCGGCGCCTCGAGCCCGATCTCGGCGTCGTCGTTGCCTATGGGCACATTCTCCGCCCGGATGTGCTCTCGGTGCCGCCCCGCGGAATGATCAACGTGCATGCGTCTCTCCTGCCGCGTCATCGCGGGGCGGCCCCGATCCAGCACGCCATACTCGCCGGCGACCGGGAGACCGGCATCAGCATCATGCAAATGGAGGAAGGACTCGACAGCGGCCCCGTGCTACATCATCTCGTGACCCCCATTGGCCACGAGGAAACGGCCGGTGACTTGGCCGGCCGGCTGGCCGAGCTTGGCGCGACCGCCCTGGTCGAGGCAATTTCGCTGTACTCCAGCGGGCGTGCCCGCCCTGTGCCACAGGACCAGGCGAACGCCACCTATGCTCCGAAGTTCGACCGGGAGCAGGCTCGTGTGGCATGGCAGCGCGAGGCCCCGGGGTTGGTGCAGCAGATCCGTGCCTTCGACCCGGCGCCGGGTGCATGGACCGAGCTGAATGGGAGTACTCTGAAGCTGTTCGGCGGCCAGGTGGCCGCGGGCTCGGGAGAGCCGGGTACCGTTCTCCAGACCGGTGGGCGTCTGGTGGTTGCCGCCGGCACCGGCGCGGTGGCCGTATCGGAGGTCCAACCGGCCGGCAAGACCCGGATACCGGTCGAAGCCTGGCTGCGCGGGCGGGGAGTGACTGTGGGCGAGCGGCTGACATGAGACCGCTGCCACGGGTGCACGCGTTCACTGATCACGCCATCTTGTCGGCGGCCGACTTCGGCATCCGCGCCGCGGCGATTGCGGCCGGAGGTGCAGCTGTGGCTCTGCACGCGCGCGACCGCGGTGGTCAGGACACTCGCCTCGCTGCCGGCGCGCTTAGAATGATTACAATTGCCCGCCCGCCCGAGGCGGCGGTCTTTGTGAGTGGCCGGCCCGATATCGCCGCGGCAACGGGGGCCCATGGGGTCCAGCTCGGTATTGGTGATCTTGCGCCCGCCGACGCACGTCGAGTGCTTCACCAGGGCTGGATTGGGCGTTCGGTGCACAGCCTCCAGGAGGCGCGAGCAGCCGTAGAGGAGGGCGCCGATTTCCTGGTTCTGGGCAATATCTACGAAACGCCCAGCCATCCTGGCCGGACCGGGCTGGGCGCCGGCATACTCCGCGAGGCGGCGAGCCTGGGCCCACCGGTAATTGCCATCGGGGGTGTCACGCCGGAGCGCGCTCCCCAGCTCAAGGCAGCCGGGGCCTACGGTGTGGCGGCTATCCGGGCACTCTGGGACGCAGATGACCCTGCCGCCGCAACTGTGAGCATGCTGGCGCCCTGGGTGGAGACCGCGTGAGCGAGCTCGAGATCATGGTCAACGGGGAGCCCCGAAAGGTCCCGGGCCCCGCTACCGCCGCCGGCCTGCTGCGTCACCTGGGACTCGATCCCCGAACGGTTGTGGTGGAGCTGAACCGCAAAATTGTGCGGCGGCCTCAGTTGAACGACACCGCCCTGGCTGATGGGGACGCAGTGGAGCTGGTGCACTTCGTGGGGGGAGGATGAGGCTTGAAAAGCGTGCTTCCCCCTTATCTTTCCCACATGACCACAATTCAAGAAGAGCGCGCTACCGACTCCCCGCTTACGATCGGCGGACGGGCTTTTCGTTCCCGTCTTATGGTGGGGACCGGGAAGTACCGGAATAACGGCGACATGGTGCGCGCCATCGAGGCTTCCGGGGCCGAGATCGTGACCGTGGCCGTGCGCCGGGTGGATCTCGATCGGAGCAAGGACGAGGGAATTCTCTACCACCTGAGCCCGGAGCAATACTTCCTGCTGGCGAACACGGCCGGCTGCTACACGGCTGATGAAGCCATGCGCTACGCCAGGCTTTCCCGCGAGGCCGGGTTCAACGAGTTCGTCAAGCTCGAGGTCATCGGCGATCGCGAAACTCTTCTGCCCGACACCGAAGGCCTCCTGACAGCCGCCCGGGAGCTTGCACGAGAAGGCTTCAAAGTGCTGGCGTACACCAACGACGACCTGATTACGGCGTTGCGCCTGGAAGACGCGGGATGTGCGGCAGTGATGCCTCTGGCTTCGCCAATCGGCAGCGGCCTCGGACTGCTCAACCCGTATGGAATCCGCACGATCAAGCGGCGTCTGTCGGTACCGGTGATCGTCGATGCCGGCGTGGGGACTGCCTCCGATGCGTGTCTCACCATGGAGCAGGGCGTGGACGGAATTCTTATGAACACGGCGCTGGCCGAGGCCCGGGATCCGGTCGCCATGGCCACCGCGATGCGCCTTGCAGTGGAAGCCGGGCGTCAGGCGTTCCTCGCGGGCCGCATGCCCAGGCGTGAAGTGGCCATGCCCTCCACGCCCAACGCCGGAATGCTGGACTAGACGATGTATCATCGCCGCCGGCTGCACTCCTTGCCTCGGTGGTAAAAGACATTCTGCCCCGCTCCTCCGGTATGGATTCGAGGCGAGCGGCCCTGAGTATCCTGGTGCAGGTGCGCGCCGGGAAGCCATTTGACCTGGCGCTCGATCGAGGGATGGGTAACCTGGCGGAGCCCGACCGACGGCTGGCCCACGAGCTTGCTGCGGGAGTGCTGCGGCAACGGAGCGTTCTGGACTCGCACCTTGCCCCGCTGGTGCCCGGCGGCTGGTCCAGCGTCACGCCAGAGCTGCAGGATATCCTGAGACTGGGTGCCTATCAGCTCACCACCCTCGACCGGGTGCCGAGCCACGCGGCGGTCGACACCAGTGTTGAGCTGGCCAAGGCAAGCGGCGGAGCCAGACCGGCCGCATTCGTGAACGCTGTCTTGCGGCGGTTAGCCGGCAAGCCTGCTGCTCCCCTTCCGGCCGGCGATGATGCCGAGCGGTTGGCCGCGGAGCATTCCCACCCGGTCTGGCTGGTCCGACGTTGGGTGGACCTGTTCGGCCTCAGTGCAGCCGAGCGCCTGCTCGGGTGGAACAACACCCGTCCCAGGCTGGTGCTGCAGCCCGCCCGCCGGGATCTCGAGTCGCTGGCGGCACGGTGGCGCGCTGCAAGCATCGAGGTCGTGGCCGCTCCATACGGCGCGGGATTAGTCACCAATGTCACTCGACCCTCGGACCTTCCCGGATTTGGGGAGGGCGACTTCATCGTGCAGGATCCTGCTCAGGCACTCCTCGGTCGCTTCGCCGACCTGCCCGAGGGAAGCGTGGTCTACGACGCCTGCGCAGCCCCGGGT
>JALYPB010000265.1 GCA_030856585.1 Gemmatimonadota bacterium
GGTCCCTTGTATGGCGCGAGCGACCGCCTTTGCCACGTCGCGCCACTGCGATGGCCGCTTTTACCCAGGTGCCTAGTGCATCCGGATCCTCCAACACGTCTGCGGGCACCTCGTAGTACTGCATGACCTCGCCACCTTCTCCATAAGGGCTGAATGGCGCCATGCCACGGTTCGTGAACTGTGGGCGCGTCGCGTCATCTACCTTGAAGTACAACGTGTCGTCATCCAGCAGGGCAAAGAACAGCTCGCCCGCGTAGACCCCTACGCCGCCGAACATAGTACGGGCACGGATACCGGGCGTAGCTCGCGCGAGTTGCTCAAGGACGAAGGCCCGAAAGTTGGGGCTGACGCTCATTCCTGACTCATCAGAACGTGCCGGCCGCCAGCATAGACGTCGTCGTTCGTCATACCGGTTCCCGAATCTCGCGGAGTAGATCTCCGCACTGCCGGCAGTACTTCGCATCGGCCTCGTGCCCGCCGACTCCGCACCCGGGACACGCCTGGGTCGAGATCGGACCGCCAATCGCCCTGGTGAGCTCGGCCGTCACGATCCCGGTCGGCACCGCGATGATCCCGTACCCCGTGAGCATCAGGACCACGGCGAGTGCGCGGCCCAGCGTGGTGGCGGGCGCCAGGTCGCCGTAGCCCACCGTCGTCAGCGTCACCACCGCCCAGTACATGCTGATCGGGATGCTGGTGAAGCCGTGCCGCTCGCCCTCGATCACGTACATCAGCGTGCCCACTACCACCACGATGGTCATGACCGCCATCAGGAATACAGCGATCTTTCTCCCGCTGGCACGCAGCGCCTGCACCAGCGTCCGGGACTCCCGCAGATACTCGGCCAGCTTGAGCACCCTGAACACCCGCAGCAGACGCAGCAGACGGATGACCAGCAGACTCTGGCCACCAGGGATCAGCAGGCCGATGTAGCTCGGCAGGATCGCCAGCAGATCGATGACGCCAAGGGTGCTCCGGGCATAGCGGAGCGGCCGGCCGACGGTGTAGAGCCGGAGGACGTATTCGATGGTGAAGAGGACTGTGAAACCCCACTCCAGCGCGCGAAGCGTGGGGCCTGCCTGGGACCGCACTGACGCCACGCTCTCCAGCAGCACCACCACCACGCTGCTCACGATCGCCACCATCAGCAGCACATCGAACAGCCGGCCCGCGGGGGTGTCGGCCTCGAAGATGATCTCGTGCAGCCGGACGCGAAGGGTGCCGGGAGGGCGATTCACGGTTGTTCCTTCGAAACGGTTCAGTCGTTATTGCAGAAGTATCGGGTTTCGATCGGCAGCCCAAGCATCAGTCGCACCGCATTGTCCCAGGTCGTCCGGCGGAGACCCGGATCACGCAGGTGACGTAGCGCGACCCGGTAGTGCTCGATCGCCCGGAGGCGCCCCGTCTCCGATCTCTCCGCCAGTGCCTTCACGCTATCGGAATCTGACTCCCTGGCTCCCTCCGGCGACAGAGAGAACACGTCGGCGTACGCCTGCGCCAGGTCCAGTCGCACCATCGGGTCCGTCTGGCCCGCCGCGACCGCGCGCTCACCTCGCCCGATGACGGCATCCGCCACAATCGGGGGCGGGCCGCACCGGACGCCTGTGCCCCAGCCATTGGCCAGCAGCTCGGCGAACGCCGACTTACCCGAGGGACCCAGGGAATCGAGCTGGTATGCCCGCCAGAGCCACGGCCGCATGTAGAAGTAGCCGCCGCCGAGATGACGATCCTCGTAGAGGGCACCGACCCGTTCCAGCGCCATGCGCAGCATCGAGTCCCGCCCGCCGCCGTAGTCCAGCGCGCGAGCATGCGTCTGCACTGCGATATCCGCGGCGAGGAACGCCGCCGACTGCTGGCGGTGTGGCAGGGACGAGGTGTCCCCGAGGACGGCGAGCCCATGGATCAGCCGGCTGTCCAGGTAGGGGCTCTGCCGGGGACGCCCGAACTTCGGTTCAAAGTTGGCGCTGTCCCGGTAGCGTTCGAACAGCTGCCGCAAGGGAAGCAGGCCGGAGAGCCCGGCCCGTTCAATGGCGGAATCGCCGCGGGCCATCGCCGTGAGCGCCTCGGGCTCAACCCGGGGATAAATCGTCTGGTCCACCAGGGGATTCACGTCGGTGTCCAGGCCGTTACCGGTCACGTACGAAACCGCGACCGCGGTCGGCAGCTGCACGATCGGTGCGGTATCACCCTCCTCGTATTCCAGGTAATGTGAGCTACCCGGCTCCGCCCCGACTACGACGACCTGCTTGCCGTTGATCCAGGAGCGGCCACCGTGCCACCGGCCGGTACCGCTGCCGACCAAGAGGAGATCAGGTCGAGCTTCACCGAGCAGCCGGGCGAGGTGGGCGTGAAGCGCGGACGCGACCTGGAACGCTTGCAGAGAGTCCTGCTCGGCGCGTTCCAGCCAGAGTGCGCGCAGCCGGCAGATTCGCCCCGCGAGGCCGGTGGTCTCAGGCAACCTCTCGCCCGGTATGGCAGGGGGAATCAGGAAGATGGCCGACCTGCGCCAGACTTTGGTCCCGGAGGTGATCGGGGCCGCCGCTGAGCGGCAGAACGTCTCGGCGTTGAGTCCGGTGGGCATGGCCTGGCTCACCGTGTCGGCCGGGTGCTCCGCCACCCAACCCTGGAGGGTGAGGCTGGTGTCCAGGACCGTCGTCAGACGGGAGATCCACTGCTCGAGCTCGGGAGAGGACCACTCCGGGACAGCGGTGTCGACCGGCACCGGGGTCGCCGCCTCGGCGGGCGGCGCCGTCGAATCCGGCCGGGAGGCAGCGCCGGGCTTCGACCCATTGCAGCCCCAGGCGACGGCCATAAGCACGACAGAGAGGGGCAGGAAATACAATTAACGGGGCCCCTCGGCATCCATCACATCAAAGGCTCGGTCCGTAGGCGCCTCGACCAGGTGTCCCTCAACGTCAACCAGCGCGACATCCGGGGTAGGGAATCGGATGGAGCGGACATTGATCGCGATATGCCGGCCCTTCGGAATCGCGAGCACCTTCTCCCTGTACGCCCGTTCCATGACTGGCCGCCCACGGTAGAGCGCACTGCGGCCGACGATCTGGTCGCCATCTTCAGCGAACAGCGCAGCGGCGCCGCGGGCATCGCTGGCGTTTAACGCCATCTCGAGGGCCTGGATGCGCCCGCGAATGGCGGCTTCATCCGAAGCCTGCCGCTGGGCGAAGGCCCTGGGCGCGGCCGCGGCCAGCGTAATAAGCACCAAGAGCGAAACTGTGCGCATGGTGTACTCCTCTGAGGCTGGAGACCGTTATCTACCGCCGTACCGCCGTACCGCCTCCTCAAGGCTTGAGCACGGTCCACTCCACTTCGTTCAGCAGATTGCCCACCGCTTCGGCCGACTCGCTGGTGTACGCGAAGCAGCCCCGGCCGCCGTTGGCGCTCACGCCCTGGAGTCGGCCTATCGTCTCCCGTACCCAGTCGTCCTCGGTAAATGACTTCCGGAGACAGAAGCGCACTCGGTACGGCTTCTCCATCGTGAGCGGTTTGAGCTCGCCGGCCTTGACCCGGCGGACGGCGCGCGCGGCGGCCACTTGAAGCATGCGGTGGACCGTGGCCGGCGGGAGCACCGCGGCCGCGGAGCGGGAGAACGCCGTCTTCACCGTGACCGTCTCCAACGGCCCCAGCATCTCCTCGGTCTCGGCGGTCAGCACGTCGTCCCCGCTGGCCAGGGCCATCGGGATCCCCATCTCGCCCCCGATGAACGCGGCGATGCCGGGCTCGTTCAGCACCTTCCCGTTCACCGTGAACGAGTCGAACGCAAAGTTGTGCGAGATGATACCGGGACTACCCGCGTTGGCGTGGGCGCCGACGATCATCAAGGCGTCC
>JALYPB010000268.1 GCA_030856585.1 Gemmatimonadota bacterium
GGTCGGCGCAGCCTGGTTCGACGCCGGCGTCCGCGCCGGCCTGCTGCCCGAGCGCGCCGTCGGTGCCGGCGCCTTCGCGTCCTTGCGCTGGGCTCGCGACGGCTACAGGATCGGTGTCTGGCTCGACGCCGGCGCCGCCTCCGAGTTCAACGCGACCTACGACGAGCGCACGTTGATCGTGCAGCGGGCGGTGACCGCCGGCCTGCTGCTCGAGAGCTTCTAGACCGCTTCTAGACCGCTTCTAGACCTCGATCCCGAGCGACTTGAGCCCGGTGCGGATCTCGGCCTTGTTGACCGCCTTGTAGTAGGCCTCCTTGGGCTCGACGATCTTGCGCTTGACCAGGTCGAGCAGGCTGTCGGTCATCGTCGTCATGCCGGCGTTGCGGCTGGTCTGCATGACGCTGAACAGCTGGAAGGTCTTGCTCTCGCGGATCAGGTTCGACACCGCGCTCGAGCCCAGCAAGATCTCGTACGCGGCGACCCGGCCGCCGCCGATCTTCTTGCACAGCACCTGGGCGATCACGCCGGCCAGCGACTCGGACAGCATCATCCGGATCTGCTCCTGCCGGTCCGGCGGGAACTGGTCGACGATCCGGTCGACCGTGCTCGGCGCCGTCGTGGTGTGCAGGGTGCCGAACACGAGGTGGCCGGTCTCCGCGGTCTCGATCGCGATGGAGACGGTCTCCAGGTCGCGCATTTCCCCGACGAGAATAATGTCCGGGTCCTCCCGCAGTGCCGCGCGCAGAGCATGCTTGAACGAGCGGGTGTGGAGCCCCACCTGGCGCTGGGTCACCAGACACTTCTTGCTGGGATGAACGAACTCGATGGGGTCTTCAATGGTGATGATGTGGTCGGTTCGGGTACGATTGATGAGATCGACGAGTCCGGCCAGCGTCGTGCTCTTTCCCGAGCCGGTCGGCCCGGTGACCACGACCAGACCTTTCGTGAGATAGCAGAGGTTCTGCACTTCCCGGCTCAGTCCCATCTCCTCCGCGGTGCGAATCTTGTTGGGAATGACCCGAAACACGGCCATGGGTCCGAAGCGGTCGCGGCCCGCGTTACAGCGGAACCGGGCCAGGTCGGCAATCTCGTAGGCCCAGTCGGTGTCCCCCCCTTCCCGAAATTCGCCCAACTCCTTCGGGGTCATGATGCTGACCAGCATGAGTTCGAGGCGTTCGGCGGTCAGTGCCGGAAACGCCTGCCGACCCAGCTCGCCATTGTTGCGGAGCATCGGGGGCTCGCCGGTGCGGAGGTGAAGGTCCGACGCCCCCGATTCCACCAGCAGTCGAAACAGCACGTCGATCTCCGCCTGGGCACCGGCGAGGTCTTGAGCCTGGCGAGCCGACGGGACGGCCCCCGCCGGAGCTATCCCGAGAGCCCCCTCCCTGACCGCGGCGACCACCGGCCGCAGCAGGGCCGTTCCCCCATTCCCAACCTTCATCTCGACCTGCACCTCGCCGCTTGGGGCCTGGTAGGCAAACGAAACCGGACCGGCGGAGCCCATCTGGGCCGCCGTCTCCGGCGATGCGATCTCACGCAGCAGTGCCTGGATCTGGGTATCGCTGAGCGGTTCGCGGGTGACCAGCCGCATGGCGCCGTTTTGCAGGAGGGAGGCAGGTTTACCGACGTCGAGATGGAGGGCTTCGGCGCGCTGATCGTGCATCACCTGGATGAGCTTATCTAATCGGGCCAATGTCGATCTCAGTCGAGAGGACGGATGAGGCGGACCAGAGCTTTATTGAAGTACCGCGTGAGATCGTTGCTCCAGACCGTGAAAAAGCTGCCGGGTGTATTGATGTAGTCCAGGGCCCGGGATCGGGAAGGAGGAAGCTCGAACGTGGAGCGGCCCCGGTACTCCGCTCCAGTGGCAAGCGCCACCTCCAGAGCCACCAGACGGGCAGCAGAGGCCCGGGCCGGATCGACCAACGGGAGCTGATCCCGGCACGACACTACCGCTACCTGCGCCTTCGACACGAACGCGACTTCGCCCTCTTGCAGGGTCAGCGCGAAGAATGGCTCGGGCCGGTTGAGCATCTCCAGCGGGCTCTCGGTGTCGGGATGGTAGGCGCTACGGGTCGCCAGGTGCAGATCGCCTTCCAACACGACTCCGTCGGCCAGCACAATCTCGGCCGACACCCGCTGGGTAGCCGCCCAGTCGTTCATCTACTGATATCTATGCGTCGCATAATCCCGGAAACTGAGCGGAGCAAGCCAGTTACGGCAAGTGCCATCGGGGCTCACCCCCGGATTTCGACGCCGGCGCGGCGCTCGATCAGGCGAATCGTTTCCACGTGATCGGCCGTTTCGCCCAGCTCGGCTCGGGCCTGGCCGAGCAACTCCCCCGCCAGCTCGAGCAGCGGACTCTCGACTCCCACCTCGCGTACGAAACCCCGTGCGATCCCGACATCCTTGTCCAGGAGCGCCAATCGGAAGGTCCGCGGCCAGCGGCCCGTGAGGACCCGCTCGGGCACCAGCGCCTCGCTCACGAAGGATCGACCGCTGGAGGCGTTCAACACCTCGACCGCCGTGCGAGCCGAAACCCCGGCCTTGACGAGAGCAGCTAACGCGTCCCCCACCGCGATGAGATTCACCGCCAGCAGCGCGTTGTTGACCGCCTTCATGGCGTGGCCCGCACCGACAGGACCGAGGCGCTCGATCCGTTTCCCGAACGCTGCAAGCATTGGCCGGGCTCGCTCGAAGGTTTCCTCGTCTCCCCCAACCATCACGGTGAGCGTACCCGCCTCGGCCCCGCTGACTCCGCCGCTGACCGGGGCATCGGCAAAGGCGACGCCATGCCCGGCCAGACGCTGAGCGATGGCGCGGGACGTCGCGGGGTCGCCGGAGGTGCAGTCGATCAGTAGCGCCCCCCGCACAAGCCCGGCTTCCAGCCCATCGGGGCCGTCGAGCAGGTCGGCCACCTCCCGCGAGGTCGGCAGACAGGTGAGGACGACCTCGGCGCCGGCGGCCGCTTCCCGGGGAGTGCGAGCCGCATGGGCTCCATGGGTCGCTGCGAACTCAGTGGCCCGCGCGGCGGTGCGGTTCCAGACCGTGAGTTTGTGCTGCTTGGCGAGATGGGCCGCCATGGGAGCGCCAATAGCGCCCAACCCGAGAAAGCCGATGCGCATCACGTCGGCAGATTTGCGGCGCCGGGGCGTGCCGACATTGAGGGGCAGAGGTGCGAGGGGTAGAATTCCATCGGCAATCTCGTGAAGATGTGGATGCGTCGAAGATAGGCCGCCACTCGAGGCCACGCCAAGGGTAATCATGCCGGTTCGCTCGCTCGTGTCCCGCGTCGTGCTCGCCGCGCTTGGTGCCTGCCTGGTGCTGTTCATCGTCGGCCCTCTGCTCCGGCTGTTGTTCTTTGCCTCTCCCGAGAGCCTCGGCGCTGCTCTGCGCGACACGGAGCTACGGGACTCGATCGTCCTCACGGTCTTCACCGCCACTCTGGCCACCCTCATCGCGGCCCTATTCGGGGTGCCGCTCGCCTACCTGCTGGCCAGGAGGAACTTTCCCGGCCGCCGGCTGGTGCAGGGCTTGATCGAACTACCGGTGGTCGTGCCGCACCCCGTGGCCGGTATCGCGCTGCTGTTGTTTCTGGGACGAAGGTCGGAGGTAGGAGGCGCGCTCGCCCACCTCGGGCTGGAATTCGTGAGTCACGTGCCCGGCATCGTGGCCGCCATGCTCTTCGTGTCGGCCCCTATCCTGGTAAGCGGGGCGCGCGAGGCGTTCCGAGGGGTGGATCCCCAACTCGAGCGGGTGGCCCGGACCCTGGGAGACACCGGCTGGGGCGCCTTCAGGCGGGTGACCCTTCCACTCGCCGGGCGCGGGGTACTGGCCGGTTCCATCCTCGCGTGGTCCCGGAGCGTCAGCGAGTTCGGGTCGATCGTGATCCTGACCTACAACCCCAAGGTCGCAAGCATCTACATCTTCGACCGATTCACCGCGTACGGTCTTCAGGCCGCGGTGCCGGCGGCGGTCATTCTGCTCCTGGTAGCGCTCACCGTACTCGTGGTGATCCGGGTACTCCAGCCTGAGGAGAGGAGATGATCCGGCTGGAGAACCTGCACGTCCGGGTTGGCACATTCGATCTGCGGGACATCACTCTCGAGGTGCCGAAGGGCGGTTACGCCCTGATCATCGGGCCCACCGGATCGGGCAAGACAACTCTGCTCGAAGCCGTGGCTGGCCACGCCAGACTCAAGGCCGGACGGGTCTTCATGCACGACGACGAGGTGACCAATCTGCCTCCGGAACAGCGAGGCCTGGGGTTCGTCTACCAGCAGTACCACCTCTTTCCTCACCTGAGCGTCCGGGACAACATCGGCTATGGAATCGGGCGGGCCCGCGGTCGGCGGGATCGCAGCGACCCCGGGGCCCGGATTGCCGAGCTTGCCGATATGCTCGCAATCGGAGCCCTGCTCGACCGGCCGGTTCGTGGACTGAGTGGCGGAGAGCAACAGCGGGTTGCCCTGGCCCGGGCCCTGGCCCCCCGGCCATCGATTCTGCTGCTGGACGAGCCCTTCGCGGCCGTGGACCCCGCCACCCGCCAGGTGCTGCGGCGGGAGCTCCGGGAGCTGCACGAGCGCGAGGGCATCACGACGCTTCAGGTGACCCACGACTTCGACGAGGCCTTGCGCCTTGGCGATCTGGTGGCGGTACTGGCCGAAGGCCGAATCGCGCAGAGCGGTACCCCCGAGGAGGTCTTTCGCTATCCCAACTCCGCTTTCGTGGCACGCTTCGTCGGCACCGGTAACGTGATCGCGGGAGTGGTCGAGCGAACCGACCCGGGCAATGGAGCCGGCTCCTTCCGGGGCACCTTCCGCGGCGGCTCGCTGGTCCTCGATGTGGTTGCAGAGCGGGAGGGACCCATCCACGCCGTTATCCGGCCGGAGGACATCGTGCTGAGCCTTACCCATCACCCGGGCTCGGCCCGAAACCACATGGACGGCAAGGTCGTGCGGCTGGAGCGAATCGGGCCGGTTACCCTGGTGCATCTGGAAGTGGGACGGCCGTTGATCGCGTCGCTTACTACTCAATCAGTGGAGGAGATGGAGCTCAAGGCCGGGAAGCCAGTCATGGTGGCGTTCAAAGCAACCGCGATCCTGCTGGTGTAAGCTCCAGCCATGCCGGCTCGCATCCTCCACGTCGACCTCGATGCCTTCTTTGTCGAGGTGTGCCGCCAGCGCCATCCGGAGCTGCGGGAGATCGAGCTGCTGGTGGTCGGCGGCAGGCGGGACCAGCGCGGGGTCGTGCAGTCGGCGTCCTATGCGGCCAGACGCTTCGGCATTCACGCCGGCATGCCGATCGCCGAGGCGGTGCGGCTTTGTCCGCAGGCCACCTTTTTCCAGGGTGCCTTCAGCCACTATCGCGACGCGTCCCAGGCGGTGAGGGCCCTGCTCCAGGAGTTCTCACCTACAGTAGTCATGGCCTCGCTGGACGAAGCCTATCTCGACTTCGCGGGGACCGAACGACTCTACCCCACTTCGCTGTTGCCAGTGGCGGAGCAGCTGCGCGACCTGGTGCGGTATCAGACCGGGCTCGATTGCAGCGTCGGCATCGGACCCAACCGGATGATTGCCAAGCTCGCCTCCGACTGGGCCAAGCCTCGGGGGTTGATGGAAGTCAGGGCGGGATGGGAAAAAGGATTCCTGGCGGGGCTTCCCTTGCGCGCCATGCCGGGAGTCGGGCCCAAGACGGCGGAGCGGTGGGCCGAGCTCGGGCTGGTCGAAGTGCATCAGGTGCAGCAAATGGAGGAGCGCGCGCTCGAACGTCTCATCGGCGCCGATGCGCGTCCGCTGAAACTCAGGGCACAGGGTCAGGGGGGGACCACGCTGCGGGCGGACCGGCTGCCGAAATCCGTCAGCCGCGAAACCACGATCTCCTATGATGTCCGCGATCCGGCGGAGCTGGAACGGATACTGACTCTGCTCACCGCACGGGTGGCCGCGCAACTGCGGGATGAGCAAATTCTGGCTCGGACGGTGACGATGAAGCTGCGGCATGACGACTTCCGGACCGTCACCCGGCGGCAGACATTGGAGACCGCCACCGACCTCGATGCGGAGCTGTACCTCGCGGCGCGGGCGCTGTTTCGCAGCGCATTCGAGGAAGTGCGACAACGCGACCGCGGTGTCCGCCTGATCGGCATCGCCGCCACCAACCTGGGGACCGCTGAGGAGCCCGACCTCTTCGAGCGGCCGGAGCGCAGCCGATTGCGCCGGCTGACAGAGGCGGTCGACAAGGTGCGGGGCAAGTTCGGTTTTGACTCCGTTACCTCCGCCACCATACTGGAGCTGCGCCAGCGACGGCCAAAGCGCTGATCAGGGGCCCCGCAGGTCACTGCCCTCGAACCGTAGCCCGATAGTCCCGTCCAGGGCCACGACGCTCGGCCCCAAGTCCCGAAACAGCGCGCTTCGCCCTCCGCTCCCTCTGCCCTGTACCGTACTGTTCTGGTACAGTCGATAGTACCCCACAGATACCCGGCGCCCTCCTGGCCGTATCGCGCAACCACAGTCCAGCGCTCCTTCGAGAC
>JALYPB010000281.1 GCA_030856585.1 Gemmatimonadota bacterium
CACGCCTGCGCGTCGTATACGGTGTCGCCCACCATGGCGCATTCGGCGGGACCGAGCTTCAGCTTCTCCCAGGCGACGATGACCACGTCGGGCTCCGGCTTGCTGGCCTCCACGTCCGCCTTGGTCACCAGCACGTCGGCGAGACTAGGGAGGTCGATGCCGGCGCTGTCGCAGGTGGCCTGAAGATGCTTCCGGTCGCTCGAGGTGGCCAACGCCGTCCGGATTCCACGCTGCCGGAGGGCATGGAACAGCTCCGGTACCCAGGGAAACACGCGGAATCGCTCCCGACTGGCAATCTCGAGAAATGCTTCCTTCTGGGCCTTCCGGAGCGCGTCGCCGTGACGCTTCTCCGCGTCGTCGCCCAGGATCGAGGGGACCAGCAGGTCGCCCCCTTTCCCGATCTCCAGCTCGATCCGCTCGCGCGGCACCTCGTATCCCAGCCGCTTGAACGCCCGGCGCCACGCCTCGACGTGTGCCTGATTGGTATCGACCAGGGTTCCGTCAACGTCGAAGATCATTCCGTGCAGGGCCATGGTTTCAAGTTAGCGGACAGCGGGGCAGCGGGGCAGCGGGGCAGCAAAAGCATGTGTCACCCTGAGCGCAGCGAAGGGGCCGAAGCTCGAATCAGCTCCAGGCCCCTTCGTGGTTCAACTTTCCCCGCTGTCCTGCCGTCCCGCTTGCCCGCCTACTCCCCCAGCCGAATTCGATCAATCCGCCGGCTCTGGGTCCGCGGGTTATAGACGCCGAGGGTGACGATGCTGCCGGCCTTCTCGGCCTTGAGCGCATTCCGGAGGTCGGCTTCGGTCTTGACCGGCTTACCCTCGATGGAAAGGATGATGTCGGGGCCGCTCCGCTGTGGGTCGTCCGCCAGGGTTTCCCACGAGGGGCCGCCGGGGGTGACGTCGGTGACTACCAGGCCCCGCATGCCCTGGGGCAGCTGCATCTGCTGCGCGATATCCGGGGTGACCGGCTCCACGGTGATGCCCAGGCGGTTCATGGTGGCCCCGCTGGGTGCATTGGACCGGTCGGTCACATCCTCGTCCGCCCCGGCCAGTTGCGACTGGTCGTTCAGCGCCTGAAGCTTGACGTTGTAGGTCTTCCGTACGCCGCCCTTTCGGGCAACTTCCACCTTCACCACGTCCCCCGGCTTCCGGAAGCCGATCACCTGCTGGAGCTGTCCCACCCGCTCCACCGGTTTGCTGTCCACCGCGACGATGACGTCGCCGGGGAGGATGCCCGCGGCCTTGGCCGGCGAGTCGTCGCTCGGGATGTCCTTCACCACCACGCCCCGGATCTCCGGCAGCCCCACATAGGCGGCGTCTTCGAGGGTGACGTTGTCGATCGAGACACCGAGCGCGGCACGGTGCACCGAGCCGGTCTCGACCAGCTGGTTCATGACCGTGCGAGCGAGGTTGATGGGAATGGCGAAGCCGTAGCCGGAATAGAATCCGGTCTCGCTGGCAATGGCGGAGTTGATGCCGATGACCTCACCCCGCACGCTGACCAGCGGACCACCCGAATTGCCCGGGTTGATTGCGGCATCGGTCTGGATGAAGTCCTGAATGCTTCCCTGGCCGCGGCCCGGCAATCCCTGGAGCGCCCGGCCCTTGGCGCTCACGATACCCGAGGTGACGGTGAACGTCAGGCCTTCGCCGAGCGGGTTGCCGATAGCCAGCACCCACTCGCCTACCCGCGCGTCCTCGCTGTTTCCCAGGGCCACCGGGGGCAGGCCCCGGGCGTCGATCTTGAGGACGGCCACGTCGGTGTTGGGGTCGGTGCCGATGACCTTGGCCTTGAATTCACGCCGGTCGAGCAGCCGGACGGTCACCTGCTCGGCCCCCTCGACGACGTGGCTGTTGGTCAGGATGAAGCCATCCGACGAGACCACGAAGCCAGAGCCGCTCCCCTGCTCGACATCGTCGCGCTGCTTGAAGCGGGGGAAAAACCGCTCCATACCGGGTGGAACCCTTTGCTTGGCCGCGCTTTCGGTGCGCTGCGACCGAATGTAGACCACGCTCGGCTTCACATGCTCCGCTACCGCCGCAAAGGCCTCGCTCAGGTTCTGAAGAGGCAGCGCGGCCGGAATGGAGGGCGCGGGGACCTTGGCGATGGAGGTAGCCTGGCGCCCCTGCTCCTGGGCCGCGGTGCGGTTCGGCAGGTCGAGCAGCCCGGCAAAGAGCAGGCCCAGGGCAAAGGCCAGGGCGACCAAACCGCCGAATTTGAGCCAATTTAGCGATCGTGAAGACATCGAGCGGTCCTTCGGGAAGGCGTGGAGATCATCCTGCACCGGTACAATTTAACCGTACAGGGACTGGTATTGGCGAGTTTCGTAAAGATGTCACCCTGAGCGCAGCGAAGGGGCCAAACCAGCGGCCCCTTCGCCTCCAAACTTCGGCCCCTTCGGCGATGCTCGCCTCAGGGTGAGCGGAGGTACCCTCCGCTCACTTCTTCTCGTCTACGATCTCGTAGTCGGCGTCGACCACGTCATCCGAGCCAGCCTGAGCCGCCGGGGCAGGCTCACCCGGACCACCGCCCGGAGCCTCGCCGCCGCCTGCGCCGCCTTCGGCCCCTGCCGCGCCGGCTGACTGATAGAGAGCCGCGCCCGCGGCCGAGTAAGACGTATTGAGCTCGTCCAGCGCCCGGCGGATGCCATCGGCATCACCGCTCCGCAGGGCCTGCCTGCCGGCCTCCAGGGCCGCGTCGAGCCGAGCCTTGGCATCGGGCGGCAGCCGGTCAGCCCACTCCTTGCTGTCCTTCTCCACCCGGTACACCAGGCTGTCGAGCTGGTTGCGGGCCTCGATCTCGTCGCGCCGGGTCTTGTCCTCCTGCGCGTGCTGCTCAGCCGCCTTGACCATCCGGTCCACTTCGGAATCGCTCAGGCCGCTCGAAGCCTCGATCCGGATCTTCTGCTCCTTCCCGGTGGTCTTGTCCCGGGCGGTGACGTGCAGGATGCCGTTGGCGTCGATATCGAACCCGACCTCGACCTGCGGCGTGCCCCGCTGGGCCGGTGGAATACCGGTCAGCTGGAACTTCCCGATGGTCCGATTGTCCTGGGCCATCTGGCGCTCGCCCTGAAGCACGTGGATCTCCACCGTGGTCTGATTGTCCTCGGCCGTTGAGAACGTCTCCGACTTCTTGGTGGGGATGGTGGTGTTCCGGGGTATGAGTACGGTCGTGACCCCACCGAGCGTCTCGATTCCGAGCGATAGCGGGTTCACGTCCAGCAGGAGCACGTCCTTGACCTCGCCCCCGAGTACGCCGCCCTGAATAGCCGCCCCGATTGCCACGACCTCGTCAGGGTTGACCGACTTGTTCGGCTCCTTGCCGAAGAAGTCCTTCACGATCTGCTGGATCTTTGGAATACGGGTCGAGCCGCCAACCAGAATGACCTCATCGATCTGCTTGGGATCGAGCCCGGCGTCCTTCAGCGCCTGCTGCATCGGCGGAATAGTGCGCTTGATGAGATCGTCCACCAGCTGCTCGAACTTGGCCCGGGTCAGGGAAAGGTTGAGGTGCTTGGGCCCCGACTGGTCCGCGGTGATGAACGGCAGGTTGATGTCGGTCTGGGTGGTGCTCGACAGCTCCATCTTGGCCTTTTCCGCAGCCTCCTTCAGGCGCTGGATGGCCATGGGGTCCTTGGACAGGTCGATGCCCTGGTCCTTCTTGAACTCGGCAACCAGCCAGTCGATCAGACGCTGGTCGAAGTCATCGCCGCCCAGGTGCGTGTCTCCGTTGGTGCTCTTCACCTCGAAGACACCCTCCGCCAGCTCCAGCACCGAGATGTCGTAGGTGCCGCCCCCGAGGTCGAATACTGCGACCTTCTCTTCCTTCTTCTTGTCCAGCCCGTAGGCGAGTGCCGCGGCAGTCGGCTCATTTATGATCCGCTGCACGTCCAGCCCCGCGATCTTGCCGGCGTCCTTGGTGGCCTGGCGCTGGGCATCGTTGAAGTAGGCCGGGACAGTGATGACCGCCTTGTCCACGGTGTAGCCGAGGTAGTCTTCGGCGGTCTGCTTCATCTTCTGGAGGATCATCGCGGAGATCTCCGGCGGGCTATACCGCTTCCCCTGGATCTCAACGGTGACCATGCCGTTCGGCCCTTCGACCACTTTGTAAGGGACCTTCTTGACCTCATCAGTCACCTCGCTCAGGCGGCGGCCCATGAACCGCTTGATCGAGAAGATGGTCTGCTGGGGGTTGGTGACGGCCTGGCGCTTGGCTACCTGGCCTACCAGCCGCTCGCCGTCCTTGGTGAACGCCACGACCGAGGGGGTGGTGCGACCACCTTCCGCATTGGGGATGACTACCGGATCCCCACCTTCCATTACAGCTACCACCGAGTTCGTTGTACCGAGATCGATTCCAATGATTTTGGAAGCCATGTCTGCTCCGGAGTAAGATCGTCCTGCCCGGACGGATGGGCCGTCTGCCACCCGCCACCTAACTGGCACCCTGACGAGCAAGTGCCGTACCGCCCTAAGCTGCCGTTTTGGCGCATTTTGGGTTCAGAACAGCCGGGTGACACCCCCGTGACTTGGCTCACGACGGAGACGACGGGGACCAAATAAGATGGGGTCGTTCGAGCGATTCGTTCATCCCAACGTGAGGAGGTAGCCATGCTGTGGACAATCTTCGTGATACTCCTGGTGCTGTGGTTGCTGGGTGTCGTCACGTCGTACAGCCTCGGTGGGTTCATCCACGTGTTGCTGGTCATTGCTGTGATACTGGCCGTCATGCAGTTGATTCAGGGGCGACGGGCGCTTTAGACAGAGCTATTGGCTATTGGCTATGGGCTGATGGTTCAGCGGTAGCGGCTTGCCGCAGGACCACTTCAGCCTTAGCCAACTGCCAATTGCCTCACGCTCCAGTAGCAGAAGCCACAGTCACTAGCCATCAGCCCATAGCCAATAGCCCCACGATGCCCCGAGCAGCTAAGCCAGGTCAGAAGAAAATCCGCTACGCCGTGGTCGGCCTGGGCCACATTGCCCAGGTAGCGGTGCTGCCGGCCTTTGCCCACGCGGAAAACTCGGAGCTTGCAGCCCTGATCTCCGACAACCCGGAAAAGCTGGAGAAGCTCGGCCGACGCTACAAGGTCAAGGCCCGGTTTTCCTATGATCAGTTCGAGGAGTGCCTGACCAGCGGAGAGGTGGACGCGGTTTATATCGCTTTGCCCAATCACTTGCACCGGGAGTACACCGAGCGGGCGGCCCGGGCGGGGGTTCATGTCCTCTGTGAGAAGCCGCTGGCAGTGACCGAGGAGGACTGCCTGGCCATGATCCAGGTGTGCGAGGAGAATGGCGTCAAGCTGATGGTGGCGTACCGGCTTCACTTCGAGGAAGCCAACCTGAAGGCCATCGAGCTGGCGCAGAGCGGGCGCCTGGGCGATCCTCGGCTGTTTGACTCGATCTTCACCATGCAGGTAAAGGAAGGCGACATCCGGCTCAACCCGCGAGAGCTCGGCGGCGGCCCCCTCTATGATATCGGCGTCTACTGCATCAATGCGGTGCGGAACCTCTACGGCGCCGAGCCCATGGAGGTGACGGCATTCAGTGCCAACAACGGGGAGCGCCGGTTCCAGCAGTGCGAGGAGATGACCACCGCCATTCTGCGGTTCCCCGGGCGGGAGCGTCTGGCCAGCTTTACCT
>JALYPB010000282.1 GCA_030856585.1 Gemmatimonadota bacterium
CTCCACCGCGGATGCGGTCGTCTTTCCCGAACGTTCCGACGCCCTCACCGGGCCGGAGGCGATCGAGCGCTACTGGACGCCGGCCAGGGAGGGGCGCGTCACCCGCCACCAGCTAACCCCGACGCGGGTGGTGATCGACGGCAAGCATGCCTACGACTACGGAACCTATGAGGTCGCCGGCGAGCGGGCTGGAAAAGCCTGGGGACCATTCCGGGGAAAGTACCTGGTCGTCTGGCGGCGGGAGCCCGGCGGGTAGCGGATGCAGCTGGACATGTGGAACAGCGGTCCCCAGCCCGGCTCGTAGTCGGAGTCTCTGAGACGTGGCGCTGGTCGTCTTCATGCGCGGGGTGAACGTCGGGAGTGCCAAGCGGTTTCAGCCCAGCCTCCTCGCCAGAGATCTCGAACACCTCGGGGTGTCCAACCTCGGCGCCGCAGGGACGTTTGTGGTGCGCGGAGCGATTGGCCAGGCTGCGCTGCGTGCCGAGTTCCTCCGTCGGCTGCCGTTCGCTTGCGACCTCATGGTGTGCGAGGGACGGGACCTCCTGAAGCTCGGCGCGGCTGAGCCGTTTCCGGATTCATCGGAAAATCCGGACCTGCGCCGGTTCGTCAGCATTCTGGCCAGGCGACTCCCGAAGCCGCCCGTCCTCCCCTGGAGCTATCCCGCGGGAGAGCAGTGGCAAGTCAGCCTGGTCGGCGTATCCGGCAGGTTCGTCCTGTGTCACTGGCGGCGGTTCGGAACCTCAGGGCTGGAGCCGAATACCATCATCGAGAAGCGGTTTGGAGTGCGCGCGACGACCCGCAACTGGAACACCATCCTCAGAGTCTGCCAGCTGCTCCAACCCTAGGAGGCCCCATGCTCGTGGTCACAACCCCGACGATTGCCGGCTCCCGCATCGTACAACATCTCGGCATCGTCAGCGGGGAGGCGATCCTCGGCGCGAACATCTTCAAGGACTTCTTCGCCGGCATTCGCGACATGCGCCTATCCAGTTCGTAGTGTAAAGACCGGTAGCTCGGCGGGACAACGGAACCGGGCCGGAATTCCTGTAGTCCCCACTCCTCGCGATACGTAAAGCGGGGCGAAGGTGTCGTAATACCAGCCCTCGAGAAACCGGCCCGCTCCAATCGGCTTGACCGGAGGGACAAGTGGAATCCGGATCTGCCCACCGTGCGTATGGCCAGCCAGCACGAGGGCAGGCAGAGGCTGCATACTTTCGGACATGCTATCCACGACCCCGGGCGCGTGCACCAGCCAGATCTCGGTGGAACCCTGGACCACACTTTGCCGCGCCTCGGACAGCTTGGCAGAGCCGGCGACCGGATCGTCCAGACCTACCAGAGTCAGGGGAACTCCCCCGACGTCCACTGTTTTCGATTGGTTGACCAGCAGCTCGACCCCGGCTGAACGGTAGGTATCCACCGCCAACCGGCCCACGGCACCGGCCCGATGTTCCCAGTTTCCGAGCAGGGCAACAGTGGCAAGACTCCCACGCGCGTCCGCAGCAAAGCTCCGTACGTCACCCATTGCTTCCCGCGACTCAGTCATGTCCCCGGTGAGAACCACGATGTCGGGTCTTTCCTGTTGGAGCAGGTCGAGGGCCGCGCGGGCTGCGAGCTGATTTCCGGGAAAGTGCACGTCGGAAACCTGCGCGATGCGCAGCCCGTCCAGCCCCGTGGGGAGCCCCGGAATGCGGACCTCATGGCGGCTGAGGAGTACCCGGTGAGCCTCGAGCCCGAACGCATCGACGCTGACGGCTGCCCCCGCGGCTCCCACGCCGGCCAGAAACTGCCTGCGGTTGATTTTCATCGGGGGAAGCTAGGACGATGCCTTGGGCAGGTCGAGCCTCGAGCGAAATCCTTGCCGGCCACGGCTAGAACTGGAAGTAGACGAATGGAGCCGGCTGGGCAAACCGTAGTATGCATGCGACGAGGAGCGCTGCCAGCAGAGCGGCCGCCAGCCGGGTGCGGGGAAACCGCGCTTCCCAGGTGTTGGGCGCCCAGAAGCAGAGCGCCAGAGCCGATCCGCCGAGCACAACAGTCCAGGGCGAATCAATCAGATGGGTGAACCCACCGGCTGGCGAGCGCAGGCCACTCATGGAACCGAGCACGGCGAGCGCCTCACCAATGGAGTGGGCGCGGAAGAGCACCCAGCCGATTACGACCGCCAGGAACGTGGCCGCCACCGAGAGCGGGTGCGATCGCGGCACCCAGCCTCGCTTCATCAACTCGGCGTGCGACGCAAGCAGCACCCCGTGATAGAGCCCCCAGATAACGAACGTCCAACTCGCCCCGTGCCAGAGCCCGCCCAGGAACATCGTGAGCAGAAGATTCCGCCCCACCAGAATGGCCTTCCCACGCGAGCCTCCCAGCGGGATGTAGAGGTAATCGCGCAGCCAGAACGACAGCGACATGTGCCAGCGTCGCCAAAACTCGGCAATGCTGGATGCCCGGTACGGAGAGTCGAAGTTCTGGGGGAAGCGGAACCCGAGCAGCAGTGCCAGGCCGACCGCCATATCGCTGTAACCTGAGAAGTCGAAGTAGATCTGCACCGTGTACCCCAGGGCCGCCAGCCACGCCTCCCCGGCGTCGAGCCCGGTAGCCTGTCCCCAGAGCGGATCCACCAAGCCCCGCGCGACTACGTCCGCGACCAGCACCTTCTTGGCCAGCCCGAGGGCAAACATCCAGAGGCCCGTGACCCAGGCCGCCGCCTGCGGACGCGGACTGAGGTCCTCGAACTGACGGGCCATGTCGGCATAGCGGACGATGGGGCCCGCGACGAGATGGGGGAACATGGCCACGAAGGCGGAAAACTCCAGAAAGCTGCGGGCCGGGGCGAGCTTGCCTCGATACACATCGATCGTGTAACTGACGGAGTTGAAGGTATAGAACGAGATCCCCACCGGCAGCACTACCTGGAGCAGGGGCCACTCGGGATGGTAGCCTAGCAGCCGCGCGAGACCCTCGAGAGAGCCGAGGAAGAAATCGAAGTATTTGAAGAGCCCCAGGATCCCGAGGTTGAACACCAGGAGCAGAACCAGCACGGTGGTCCGGCGGGACGCCGATCGGCTGGCGGCGATCATCCGGCCCGCGGCGTAGTCGGCTGATGTGGAGAGGACCATCAGGGGGACGAACCGGAAGTCCCACCAGGCGTAGAACAGGTAGCTCGCGAGTGTCAGGAAGAGGAGGCGGGACTGATGTCCCCGGAGGCCCCACCAGCCCAGTAGGGCCAGCGGCAGAAAGACCAGCACGAAGGTGTAACTATTGAACAGCACAGCGCCCCCGGCCTCTGTATACCGCGGCGAGCAGCCGGTCGGCGTTCCCCGCAGTCATGTGGATGGCGTCGTAGTAGAGGGTTGAGTCTCCGGCGAAGTCGGCCAGCGATCGGGTCTCGACGTACTGCAACATTCCATCTGCTTCGGCCGAGCGGAGGACCTGCACCAGACCCTCGGTCAACCGCTGGAATGATGTGCCCGCCGCATCGCGCGCGAGGGCCGGGTGCACCGGTGGAACAAATGCGGTTACCGTCACGCCCGCGACCCGCGCCTCCCGGAGAAGCAGCTGGAGTTGGGCCAGGCGGGCGGGGGCGAGCTGCGGGTCGCCCAGGTAACGAGCGCGGATCGCCCGGCTGGTGCTGAGCACTACCGACTGCTGGGGAAACTGTCCGGCGCTGATCTCGTGATCCCAGCGTGGCCGCATCTGGAGCCCGTCGGGGTCGAGCTTTTCCTGCGGGAGCGCCTGGCGATCGAAGCTGTAATGCCAGGCGGACCGAACGGCGGCCATGACGCTGGCCTCGCTGAGGAGATCGCTCCACAGCCGATCGGGATCGGCCGGTGCCTGGGACACGAAGGGGCCGAGCATGCGCGACTGGACCGGCGAGCGCCCAACCTGGGCACTCCCGATGAATGCTTCTGGTTCGACACCGAGCAGGACCTGCCGCAGCCGAAAACCAGGCTGGGCGCGCATGAAGCGAAAGATGGCGAGGAAGTCTTCGGCCACCCCGGCGTTGACGCCGAAGTTGAATGCGGACTCACCGGTGAGCTCCCTGACGCACTCGGGCCGAAGGGTCTTGATCCGGGAGGAACCCAGCAGGACCACCTCCGGACTGGGCCGGCGGGCCCGATACAAGGCGGCCTTGTAGTCCCGGTCGGCGCTGACGATGGGAGGTAAGACACCGGTGCCGAACGCCGCCAGCGGATCGATGATGCGCACCAGAGCGGCAATCCCGACCAGGAGACCGACGAATGTCACCGCAAAGGTGCGAAGGAAGGCTCCGTCATTGGAGCTGGGCCGGAGCGGCCGAGGGCGGTGGGATGGGGTCGACTTGGCCATGGATGCCAAGAGCGGAAGCAACCGCTGTGCCGATACGGGGAACGGGGGCTCGGGACCTAAAGGGCACGGACCGGACGACTTAGGCGGACTGAATGAGGTGGAACCTCTGGCCGGTTGTGGCCCGCCGGGCAAATCGCGGGTTGCCCGGTGCTTTACCCGCCCAGAGCCTGTTCCATGACCAGTTCCGCCTCCAGGCTCTCTCGGTCCCGATAGATGGTGGCAATTGCAAGCGCCCGGCGCCCCTGCAAAAAGCGGACGGCACAGTCCTTTGCGCCGAGATCTCCATCGATCTGGATCGCATCCCAGCGCTCCGCATGCCCCACGTAATTGATGGGCACGTCGTAGTGCTGGCTCCAGAAGAAGGGAACGGCACGAAACCGGCCGCTGTCCCCCAGAATACTCCTTGCGGCCGCCTGACCCTGCCGCTGAGCCACCACCCAATGCTCTACCCGGATTCGCTCTCCCGTGTGGGAGTCCGGCCAGCGCGCAATGTCGCCCGCCGCGTAAATCCCCGGAGCGCTGGTCTGGAGCCGCTCATCCACCAGCACGCCGCGGTCGACGCTCAAGCCGGCCCCCTCGGCCAGATCGAGGTTGGGTCGAACGCCGATTCCCGCGACAACCAGGTCCGCAGGCAGCCGGGCCCCGTCCTCCAGCGTGACCACGCCGCCCCCGATCGCCGCCGCCTTCTGGCTCAGATGAAAGGTGACGCCGTGCTCCTCGTGGAGCCGCTGGATAAAGTCACCCAACTGCGGGCCCATCACCCGCTCCAGGGGGCGCGGGTCCGGTGCCACGATGTGGACTTCCAGCTGGCGCGCCCGCAACGAGGCGGCCACCTCCAGACCGATGAAGCTGGCACCCAGGATCACCGCGCGCCTGGCATTCGCGGCAGCCGCCACGATCGCCTTGCTGTCGGCGAAGCTGCGCAGATAGTGCACGGTGGGGTTGCCCCGCTCCATCTCGGCGGGGAGCCGTATCGGGCTTGCGCCGGTGGCGAGGAGGAGCGCACCGAACTCCACCGTGCTGCCATCGTCCAGTCGAATGCGGCTCGCTTTGGGCTCGATCGCTGCGACCCGCCGGCCATGGACGATGTCGATTCCCCGGTCCCGGTAGAACTCGGTCGGATGCAGCGGGATCCAGTCTTCCGAGGCGGTGCCCGCGAGGTAGTCCTTGGAGAGGTTGGGCCGGTCGTAGGGGGCATCGGGATCGGGATCATACAAGGTCACTCGACCCTCATAGCCCTCACGCCTCAGCGTCTCAGCCGCGGAGTCACCCGCTGCGCCTGCGCCGATGATGACTACAGAATCCGGGTGGGGAGCGGTGCGCTTTACGGCCCGATGGCCGGCCTTCGGCTTCGGGGCCTTCCCGGTGACATACACCTTTCCAGCGCGCTGCTCCACCTGCCAGCACGCCACATCGTTGAGTGCTGGGGGACGGAGTGCCTCACCAGTACGGAGGCTGAAGCAGGCGTGGTGCCAGGGACACCGTACCGTGTCGCCCACCACCAGCCCTTCGGGCAGTGGGCCACTGTAGTGGCTGCAAACCGCGCCGATAGCGAACCACTCCTTCCCCTGACGGACCAGGAGCACAGGCTTCCCGCCGGCGTGACCGGTAAGTGCCCCTCCGTCTGGTACCTGGCTGATCGGAATGCCGGCTTCGAGGTCCGGTCCGGTCGGCGCTGCGTCTTCGCTCATGCTCTCAACCAGAGTCAGAGATCGATCGGCAGGGCAGAAGCACGAGGAGTCCGAGGCAGTAAGCCCGGGGTGACATTGTTCGTCTACCTCAACTCCGACGTACAATGGGGACACCGCACCGCGCTCACGGGGATGGGCATCCGGCAGTAGGGACAGTCCTTGGTGTTGGGCGCGGCGGCGGCCTCTGGCGGGCGCAGGCGGTTCGCCGTCCGAACCACCAGGAAGATCACAAAGGCCACAATGACAAATGTCACGAGATTGTTGATGAACGTGCCGTAGTTCAAGGTGACTGCTCCTGCCGTGTGCGCATCGGCCAGGGTGGCATACGGCGGTGGAGCCTTCGGCCCCTCTTTCAGGAGCACAAACAGGTTGGCGAAATCGACGTCGCCCAGCGCCAGACCAATGGGTGGCATGATGATGTCGTCAACCAGAGACTTTACGATGGTCCCGAACGCCGCCCCGATGATGATGCCCACGGCAAGATCGAGCACGCTGCCGCGCATGACGAATGCCTTGAATTCCTTGAACATGGAAGTTCCTGGTTGAGGTTTGAACGGCACCTGATCGAGAGTCTACAACAGCTAGGGCGACGTCTTCTCCGGCATCCCGGCGGCACGCCATTCCGCGAGGCCGCCGGGGAAATAGCGAACATCGGCAATACCCCTCGCCCGCAGCAGACTCGCGCCGATTGCGGCCCGCGCGCCGGTCTGGCAGTGCACGATGACCGGACAGTCACGTGGGATCTCCTGCACCCGTTCCTCGAGGCTTCCGACCGGCACATTGAGCGAGCCGGGGAGATGCCCGCTCTTCCACTCCCCTTCCTGGCGCACGTCGAGCACGGTCACACCATCGGTTCGTAGCTGAGTGGAAACCTGGGCGAGCGTCAGGGTTGGAATAGTCTGCAAGTGGCCCTTCGAGGTTCGCCAGACCTCGATGGTCTCGGTCCCGAAATAGCCCGCCAGGCGGTCGAGCCCGATCCCGGCGAGATCGCGCACCAGCTCATCCACCGTCTGACCACTGCCATCGTCTATGATGAGATAAAAGTCGCGGTCGTAGGGCAGCAGCGAGCCGGCCCAGGTGGTGAACGACCGATTGACCGGAATGCTGATCGTCCCCGGCACAGCCCCGAGGACGAATTCGGGCGCCTGCCGGGTGTCTACCACGATCCCGCCCTCGTCCAATATCGTCGCCAGCGTTGGCACCGGCAGCCGGGCCGGGCGGCGGAGCCCGCCGAGCAGGCGGGGGCCCGACTGATTGATCCGCTTCATCTCGGCGAAATAGCGCGGCGGCTCGGGTTGCCCCGCCAGCACGGCGCGCACGAACTCGGATTCGTCGGTGATGCCGAAGGCCCAGTTGAACCGTTTTTCGTAACCCAGAGTCGTCTGTGGCACCGCGCCAAGCGACTTGCCGCACGCGGACCCTGCGCCGTGCCCGGGCCAGATCTGGAGGTAATCGGGCCGGGTCCGGAACTGCTGGAGCGAGCGGAACAGCTGGCGCGCGCTCTCCTGCATCGTTCCCCCGACCCGGGCCGCCCGCTCGAGCAGGTCGGGGCGCCCCACGTCCCCCACGAAGATGAAGTCTCCGGTGAACGCGCCCATCGGCTCCGAGGCGGTGGCGGTATCGGTGACCAGCAGGGTCAGATGCTCCGGCGTGTGTCCGGGAACGTGCAGCACCTGGAGCTCCACCCTGCCGACCTCGAAGCGGGATGCATCGTGCAATCCAATAGCACCGGACTCGGCGGCGTAACCATAGCGCCACCCGTCTCCACCGGCCTCCGACAGGTACAGTCGCGCCCCGGCGCGATGGGCCAGCTCGCGGGCGCCGGAGACGAAGTCGGCGTGGATGTGGGTCTCCGTCACGTGGGCGACCTTGAGTCCCTCCGCGTCGGCGGCCTGGAGGTAAGGATCGATGTCTCGGCTCGGATCCACGACCAGGGCCTCCCCGGTGGTGGTGCACCCGACGAGATAGCTGGCCTGAGCGAGCTTGGGATCGTAGAAACGTCTTAACAGCAAAGCGGCCGCCGCCCCCGAGCCACCATCGGCCAGCTGGTCTCTATCGTGTCTCCGCGTATCCCGTAGATGACCTCGTGCAGGTGAACGGCGATGCAGACATGGTTGGGAACAATTCGAACCTGCTCGCCTACCGCCGGACGCCAGCTGGTGCGGCTGAGATCCAGGATGCCGTGCTCCTCCGAGAGCCTCTGCACGGTGACATCCGGCCGATCCAGCAGTGCACCATACCCGTCCCCGTCGGTCTGGGATGGCTCCCGCCCCAGCGCCTTGCTGCCGGCATCGACCACCGCCTGGCCCGGGACAGCGGTGCTGACGACGCCGGCAAGCACGGTGACCGCGCAATCGTTCCAGTCGCAGGCACCAACCTGAACGGTGGTCCGGTCGTTGTAGACATACGTACCAGGCCGGATCTCGGTGAGGCCGGCGATCTGATCGGAGTCCCACACGGTGGGCGTCGAGCCGCCACTCACCACCGACTGCGGGAGTCCCGATCGGTCGAGCAGCTCAAGGGCATCCCGCAGGCTCGAGGCGAGGCGCTCGAGATCGTTGCCCTGCTGGCCGACCAGAGAACGGATGTGGCCGGGATAAAACATGATTCCGCGGTATTCCAGCGGGGGCCGGGCGGCAACCAGCCGGGCGAGCCTCAGCATTTCCTCTGGTGCCCCGACGCCGACCCGATGCATACCCAGGTCCAGCTCCACGTAGACCCCAACCGTTTTGCCCCGCTCCTGCGCGGCCCGGGCCAGCTGCTCCACAGCGTCCGGGGAGTCGACGGCGACGGTGAGCCTCACCCGGTCGGGAAGCGCCATCAGCCGCTGGAGCTTGGGGCTTCCGATCGCCTGATACGCCAGCAGGATGTCGTCGCATACCTCCGACATCACCTCCGCTTCGAGCGGGGTGGCACAGGTGAGCCCGACCGCACCGCGCCGCAGCTGCTCGGCCCCAACCCGGGGAGACTTGTGGGTCTTGGTGTGCGGCCGAAGTGCCAGGCCGTGCGCCGCGGCATACGCCGCCATCCGATCGAGGTTGCGTTCCAGCCGGTCGAGATCGACCAGCGGTACCGGGGTCTCCAAGTCGGCGAGGTTACTGATCCACGATTCAGCCGTTCCGGAGCTGGGTAATGCGGCTGTCATGCTCCATGATCTCCTGCTGTGCGAGGTTGGGCAAGGTAGGCGTCCCCTCTGCCGATCACCCCCGGATTTCGTCACACCGATGACACAGCTTATGCGCCAGGTGCAGCCGGACCCCCGAAGACTGCGCGCCCTGCTCATCCTGTTCCCGCTCCTCGGATGCGGCCACACGGAGCCCTTTGGTACGCCGCCTACGGGAACCGACCAGCCGTTCGACGCCGGGCCTCCCAGCCAGCTGACGTTCAATCGAGGACCCGATCGGGGAGCTGCCTGGCTGCCTGATGGCTCCGGCATCGTCTACTCCGCCCAGCAGCTGGGCCGGCGCGACAAGGACGTCTGTTTTGCCCTCATTCCTGCTACAGGAGGAAGCCAGCGGCAGCAGACCGTGTACGGGTGGCGTACACGCTGCAGCAGGCCACCGCCACCGCGACCGATGCGTTTCTGCTGAATCGCCTGATCTCGGTTGATCCGGTCACTGGAGACACCATCCGGCCGGCCCGAGCGGAATTTCCTCTGGACTACGACCGGCGACACACGGCCACGGTCATTCTCCGAAGCCGGGTGCCCGGCGAAACCGGCCCCAGACTGCTCGGTGCGCGCTTACTCGCGGGACTGGAGAGCGCCGCCATCGTGAGACTCAGCTCCGGGTTGCCGTTCTCCCGCAGCAACGCAGCCGGCGATTCGCTGCTCGGGCTGCCCA
>JALYPB010000296.1 GCA_030856585.1 Gemmatimonadota bacterium
GAAGGCGCGGTACGGAGCTTTGAAAATCGGGGTGCCGGTTTCCTGGGCAGCCGATTGGCTCGCGGTAAACGCCACCAACCCTGCCACCAAAAGCCCACCGCAGAGGCTACGACGCATGAGACTCTCCTTGAACGTGTTCGGTGACCACGCGTACCCGGTTGTCGACCACCTGTAGGAACCCGCCACGTACGGAGAAGCGGCTGACGGTGTCGGCCCTGCGCACCGTCAGTGTACCCTCACCCAGCAGCGTCATGAACGGGGCGTGGTTCGGCAGAATGCCGACCTGGCCGTCGAAAGCGGGTGCAACAACCGCGTCCGCTTCACCGTCGAACATAGACGCCTCGGGGGAGATTACCGTGACTTGCATCACCCGGTCGCCAGCTGCTTGGCGCGTGCGATAACGTCGTCGATCCCACCCTGCATGTAGAACGCCTGCTCGGGCAGATGGTCGAATTCGCCGGCGACCACGCGCTCGAAGCTGGCAATCGTGTCTTCCAGTTTCACGTACTTGCCGGGGAAGCCGGTGAACTGCTCGGCGACAAAGAACGGCTGAGAGAGGAACCGGGCGATGCGTCGGGCCCGCGCCACGATCAGCTTGTCCTCTTCACTGAGCTCATCCATGCCGAGAATGGCGATGATGTCCTGCAGCGCCTTGTAGCGCTGGAGAATCCGTTGCACGCCGATAGCCACGTCGTAGTGGTGCTGCCCCACATACTGCGGATCGAGAATCCGGCTCGCGCTGTCCAGCGGGTCCACGGCCGGATAGATACCCAGCTCCGCAATGGCCCGTGAGAGCACGACGGTGGCATCGAGGTGGGCAAAGGCCGTGGCCGGCGCCGGATCGGTCAGGTCGTCGGCCGGAACGTAGATGGCCTGCACCGACGTAATCGAGCCCTTGTCGGTGGAGGTGATCCGCTCCTGGAGGTCGCCCATTTCCGTGGCCAGCGTCGGCTGATAGCCCACCGCGCTCGGCATGCGGCCCAGGAGGGCAGAGACCTCGGAGCCCGCCTGGGTGAATCGGAAGATGTTGTCGATGAACAGCAGCACGTCCTGGCGCTGGACGTCGCGGAAATACTCGGCAATAGTCAGCCCGGTAAGCCCTACCCGCAGGCGGGCGCCCGGCGGCTCGTTCATCTGGCCGTAAATCAGGGCGACGTTCTCCAGGATTTTCGCTTCCTTGAACTCGAGATAGAGGTCGTTCCCCTCGCGAGTCCGCTCGCCGACGCCGCAGAACACCGACCGGCCGCCGTGTCCCTTGGCAACGTTGTTGATCAGCTCCTGAATCACGACGGTTTTGCCGACGCCGGCGCCACCGAAGAGGCCGATCTTGCCGCCCTTGACGAAGGGCGCGATCAGATCGATGACCTTGATGCCGGTCTCGAAGATCTCGGTCTTGGGCTCGAGATCGGTGAATTTCGGTGTGGGCCGGTGGATGGGCCAGCGCTCGACGTCCGCCGGAATTGGTGGACCGCCGTCGACCGGCTCACCGAGCACGTTGAGAATGCGGCCCAACGCCGCTTCGCCAACCGGAGCCGTGATCGCCCCGCCGGTATCCCGCACCTCCATGCCGCGGGTGACCCCGTCGGTGGTGCTCATGGCCACCGCTCGCACCTGATTCTGTCCGATGTGCTGCTGCACCTCGGCGGTCAGCTTGACCGGTATCGAGCCAGTAGAGTCCTCGATCTGGATGGCGTTATAGATCTCGGGCAGGTGCTCCGGCTCGAACTCGACGTCGAGCACGGGGCCGATGACCTGCACGACCCGGCCGAGGTTGTGCTGGGTCTTGGGTGCCTTCCCGGTTTTTTCGGCTGCGATTGCAGTTGCCATGTGTGACTGCGCTCCGTCTCGGTTTCAGATTTCGTTGCGGACGTCCTATCCTTGCAATGCCGCCGCGCCGCCCACGATCTCGGCGATCTCCTGAGTGATCTGCGCCTGGCGCTGCCGGTTGTAGGTCCGTTTGAGCAGCTCCAGAATATCGCCGGCGTTGTCGGTTGCGTTCTTCATGGCGGTGCGCCGCGCCCCATGCTCGGCCGCCGCCGTCTCCACCATGCCGCGATACACTGCGTTCCGCACATAGAGCGGCAGCAGCTGGTCGAGAATCGCTTCGGCATTGGGCACGAGAATGTAGTTGGCAGTCATTCCACGCTCTTTTTCATTCTCTTGCTCTCCTGCCCCGCTGCCCCGCTGGCCCGCTGGCGCTTCCACCGGAAGGACGCGAACGGTAGCCGGCGGAGTCTGGAGGGCGCTGATGAAGCGGGCCTGGATCAGATCCACACTGGCGAGCTCGCCCGCCGCGAAGGCCTGGATCAACGGCTCCACGACCTCGGCCGCGTGATCGGTGGTCGGCCGGTCGCCGATGTCGACCCGCTCCAGGGCCATCTTCCGGCCCAGATACTTGAAGAAGCCGATTCCCTTCTTCCCGATCCCCAGTAGCTCGACGGAGTAGCCGTCCTTTTCGAGCGACTCGATCCGGCGGCGGGCTTCCTTGATCAGATTGGAGTTGAACCCGCCGGCCAGCCCGCGGTTCGAGGTCAGCAGGATCACGGCGGCCCGGCTGGGGCCCCCCTTGGAAGGGGGCGCCGGCTTGCGCAGCAGCGGAAAGCGCTCGGCCAGGTCGGGAGTGTACAGATCGGCGATCACCTGCCTGAGCGCCTCCGCATAGGGCCGGGCGGCGATCACCCGGTCCTGGGCGCGCTTCAGCTTGGACGTGGCGACCAGCTCCATCGTCTTGGTGATCTTGCGGGTGTTCTGGACCGAGCGAATCCGGCCCTTGAGCTGGCGGCTCTTGGCCATTATTCCGGCACGAACAGCTTCTGAAAGGCCTCGAGGGCCGCAATGAGGCGACGGGTCAGCCCGTCGTCCAGCGCCTTCTTGGTCCGGATATCCTTGAGCACATCGGAGTGCGATGCCTCGACGTACTCGAGGAAATCGTGCTCCCATTTCCGGATGTGCTTCACCTCGACCTTGTCCAGATGCCCGTTGGTCACGGCATAGACGATCACGACCTGCTTCTCGACCGGCACCGGGCGGTACTGCGGCTGCTTCAGGACCTCCACCAGCCGCGCGCCACGGGACAGCTGGCGCTGGGTGGCCGGATCGAGGTCGGACCCGAACTGGGCGAAGGCCTCCAGCTCGCGATACTGCGCCAGGCTGAGCCGGAGCGGACCGGCTACCTGCTTCATCGCCTTGATCTGGGCATTGCCGCCCACTCGGCTGACGCTGATCCCGGCATCCACCGCCGGACGGACGTTGGAGTAGAACAGGTCGGTGGTGAGGAAGATCTGGCCGTCGGTAATCGAGATGACGTTGGTAGGGATGTAGGCCGAAACGTCGCCGGCCTGAGTCTCGATAATCGGGAGCGCGGTGAGCGAGCCTCCCGGCTTCTTGATCCGGGGATCGTACTTCACCACCTCCGCGTCCTCATTGATCTTCGCGGCACGCTCCAGCAGACGGCTATGCAGGTAGAAGACGTCGCCCGGATACGCCTCGCGGCCGGGCGGGCGGCGGAGAATCAGGGACAGCTGGCGGTATGCGGCCGCCTGCTTGGAGAGGTCATCGTAGACGCAGAGGGTGGCCTTCCCTTCCTCATACATGAAGTACTCGGCGAGGGCACAACCGGAGTACGGCGCGATGAACTGGAGCGGCGCCGGGTCCGAGGCGGAGGCAACCACCACGATGCAGTAGTCCATGGCCCCCGCGTCCTTCAACTTTTCCACCACGGTAGCCACGGTCGAGCGCTTCTGACCGATCGCCACGTACACGCAGATGACGCCGGTGCCCTTCTGATTGATGATCGTGTCCACCGCGATCGCGGTCTTGCCGGTGCCCCGGTCGCCAATGATGAGCTCCCGCTGGCCGCGGCCGATCGGAATCATGGCGTCGATCGCCTTGATTCCGGTCTGAAGCGGCTCCTTCACCGGCTGCCGCACGATGATGCCCGGCGCCACCATCTCCACCGGCCGGCTGCCGCTGGCCTGGATCGGTCCCCGGCCGTCAACCGGCCGGCCGAGGGCGTCGACTACGCGGCCCAGCATTGCCGGACCCACCGGAACCTCGAGCAGCCGACCAGTGCGGCGGACCTCATCGCCCTCTTTGAGCTTGAGGTAGTCGCCCATGATGGCGGCGCCGACGTTGTCCTCTTCGAGGTTCAGGGCCAGCCCGGCGACAGTCTCTCCCGTCTCGCGGGCCGTGAACTCCAACATCTCGCTGGCTATGGCGGATTTGAGGCCGTAAATGCGGGCGACGCCGTCACGCACTTCGAGCAGCGTGCCGACTTCGCTGACGTCCTCGGTGGCAAGATCCGCAGACGCGATCTCGCGTAGCAGGATTTCTTTGAGTTCGCCCGGACGGAGAATGGATTCGGTGGCCATGTAGTTTTTTGAGCCTGGCTGAAGGTGCGCTTCAATCTAGCTTGTGAAAATAATCACAATGCGGGGGAGGGCAAGGCGGGCGGTACGGCGGTACGGCGGTAAGTGGCGTCCATGCAC